>DXWR01000259.1 GCA_019416775.1 Oscillospiraceae bacterium
GGTGAAGGAAGGGGTGGCTATGGCGGCTCAATCCATCGACTCCGGCGCGGCCTTGGCCAAACTGGAAGCATTAAAGCAAATCACCAATTCCTTTGAGGAGGAGCAGGGATGATCTTAGACGAAATTTTAGCCTACCGCAAAATCCAGTTGGAAAACGAAAAGGAGCGGATTTCTCCCGACGAACTGGAAAACCTGCTGATGCAGGTCAGCCGCACTCCTAAGGATTTTGCCAAAGCCTTGAAAAAGGACCACTTAACCGTGATTGCGGAAGTGAAGAAGGCCAGTCCCAGCAAAGGGGTAATCCAGCCGGATTTCCATCCGGTGCGCCAGGCCACCTCTTACCAGCGGGCAGGGGCGGAAGCCATCAGCTGCCTGACGGAAGAGCATTACTTTATGGGCAGCAGCGATATTTTCAAGCGGGTGCGCAAGGCGGTGCAGCTTCCCATGCTCCGCAAGGACTTTCTCTTTGACCCCTATCAGATTCTGGAAGCCCGGGTGATGGGGGCGGATGCGGTGCTGCTCATTGCCGCCATGCTGGAAAAGCAAACCCTCAAAGAGCTGTACGATTTGGCAAAGAGCCTTTCCATGGAAGTGCTGGTGGAGGTACACAACCTGCCGGAACTGGAAAAAGCCATGGTTTGCAGTCCCAAGGTCATCGGCATCAATAACCGGGATCTGAACACCTTCCAGGTGGATTTGAACACCACCGCCAAGCTGGCTGCCCAGCTCCCCAAGGATGCGGTGAAGGTCAGCGAAAGCGGCATGGCCACGGCGGAGGATTTCGCCATGGTGCGGCAGATGGGCGCCGACGCCGTGCTGGTGGGAGAAACCCTGATGCGCAGCCAAAACATTGCCCAAACCCTAAAAGAACTGCGCCGCGGAGGAACGGACGCATGACCAAAATCAAGATCTGCGGTCTAAGCCGGCCGGAGGACATCCAAGCGGTGAACCAAGCCGGGGCGGATTACGCCGGATTTGTGTTTGCCCCCAGCAAGCGGCAGGTGTCTTTCCGGCAGGCGGAAGAGCTGATTGCCGGGCTCCATCCCCGGATCACTCCGGTGGGGGTATTTGTCAACGCTTCCCCGGACCAGGTGGCCGCTGCGGTGCAGCAAACCGGCATTCGGGCGGTGCAGCTTCACGGGGACGAAACGCCGGAGCAGATGGCGCAGATCCGTTCTCTCTGCCCCCAAGTCCATCTTTGGCGGGCCGTCCGGGTGCAGAACCGAGAGGATCTGATCCAGGCGGATCAACTGCGTGCGGACGCCTTGGTGCTGGACAGCTATCACCCCACCCAGTACGGGGGAACCGGCGTCACCGGGAATTGGAAGTTGATTGCCGGGGTGCTGCTCTCCACTCCCTTCTTTTTGGCAGGCGGGCTGAACGCCCATAATTTGGAGCAAGCCATTCACATGGTGCGCCCTATGGGGGTGGACCTGTCCGGCGGGGTGGAGACCGGCGGGGTGAAGGACCAAGAAAAGATTTTGCAGGCGGTGGCTTTGGCCCATCGGCTGTGACCATATTGGAGGAGGATTATCATGGAACAGGGCCGTTTTGGAGAATACGGCGGACAGTTTGTGCCGGAAACGGTGATGGCGGCGGTGAGCGAACTGCAGGCTGCTTATGAGCAGTACAAAAACGATCCCGCCTTTTTGCAGGAATTGGACGATCTCTATCGGGATTACGCCAACCGTCCCTCGTTGCTCTACTACGCAGAAAAGATGAGCAAGGATCTGGGCGGGGCCAAGATCTACCTGAAGCGGGAAGATCTCAACCACACCGGCGCCCACAAGATCAACAACGTGCTGGGTCAGTGCCTGCTGGCCAAGCGGATGGGCAAGCACCGGATCATTGCGGAAACCGGCGCCGGTCAGCACGGGGTGGCTACCGCTACCGTCTGCGCCCTGATGGGAATGGACTGTGTGGTGTATATGGGCAAGGAAGACACCCAGCGCCAGTCCTTAAACGTCTATCGGATGGAACTGCTGGGGGCCAAAGTAGTGGCGGTGGACAGCGGCACCGCAACCTTGAAGGACGCCATCAACGAAGCCTTCCGGGACTGGGTCACCAATATCGACACCACCTTTTACTGCATCGGCTCGGTGATGGGCCCCCACCCCTATCCCACCATGGTCCGGGATTTCCAGAAGGTCATCGGCCGGGAGATCAAACGGCAGCTGATGGAAAAGGAAGGCCGTCTGCCGGACTGCGTGGTGGCCTGCGTTGGCGGCGGAAGCAACGCTATGGGTGCGTTTTACGACTTTATCCCGGATACCACCGTCCGTTTGGTGGGAGCGGAAGCGGCCGGACGGGGCATTGACACCCCCTATCACGCCGCCACCATGGCCAAGGGCAGCAAGGGCATCTTCCACGGGATGCACTCCCTGTTTTTGCAGAACCAGGACGGCCAGATCGACCCGGTGTATTCCATCTCCGCCGGTTTGGACTATCCCGGTATCGGGCCGGAGCACGCCTGGCTCCACGACATCGGACGGGCGGAGTATGTGGATGTCACCGACGAGGAAGCGGTGAATGCCTTTGAATACCTCTCCCGCACCGAGGGCATCATTCCCGCCATTGAATCTGCCCACGCGGTGGCGGCAGCCATGAAGATTGCCCCCACTATGGGTCAGGATCAGATTCTGGTGATCAACCTCTCCGGCCGGGGAGATAAGGACGTGTATTCCATTGCAAAGTACAGAGGAGTGAATATCCGTGAAGAATAGAATTGATTTGCGCTTTGAAGAATGCGCCGCGCAGGGACGGAAGGCGCTGATTACCTTCGTCACCGCCGGGGACCCGGATCTGGACACCACCGAACAGCTGGTGCTGGCCATGGAGGAAAACGGTGCGGACATCATTGAATTGGGAGTTCCCTTTTCCGATCCCATTGCCGAAGGTCCGGTGATCCAACGGGCCAGCCAGCGGGCGTTGGCCAACCACACCCGGCTGGAGGAAGTGTTTGCCCTGGTCAAGCGGCTGCGGCAAAAAACCGAGATTCCCCTCTGCCTGATGATGTACGTCAACACCCTTTACGTCCACGGCATTGCCAACTTCTTTGCCCAGTGCCGGGAGGCAGGGGTGGATGGGGTGATTCTTCCCGACGTGCCCCTGGAAGAGCACGCTCCCTTTGACCAAGCCGCCCGGGCGGAAGGGGTACATCCCATTTATTTGGTGGCTCCCACCTCCCATGAACGGATCCGCCGCATTGCCCAAAACGCCAGCGGTTTCCTTTACTGCGTTTCCAGCTTAGGCGTCACCGGCAAGCGTTCGGAGTACGCCACCGACTTTGACTCCTTCTTTAGGGAGATCAAAGCAGCCTGCACCGTCCCCTATGCCATCGGTTTCGGCATTTCCGGGCCGGAACAGGTGCGGCAGATGGGACAATATGCCCACGGCGTCATTGTGGGAAGCGCTGTGGTGGAATTGGTGGAACAGCACGGCAAGGACGCCCCCAAGCCGGTGGGTGAATTTGTAGCTCGTTTGGCCCAGGCCGCCAGAGAAACAGAATAAAGCAGAACACCCGAACCCATTAGGTAGTTTCCTAAGGTCCGGGTGTTTTTTGTTTTTGTCATAATAAAGCAGCGGTTTTCACGCACAGCCGATGACGTCAAAACCACTGCTTTTGAGGTGAGTACTAAAAACGTTTCGCTGAAAACATCCTCCCACGGCGCAGTCAAAGAGGACGGCTTTTTCTCTGAGGAAAAAGGAGCTTTTGTTTTTAGTCAGAGCCTGTGCCGTTGTCTTTATTATAACGGATGTCATGGGGAAAACACAACCTGAGAGCAAAAAAATCCGGGTGTCAAAAAATCTGCTCTCACCTTGTTTTTATGTTAAGATTTTATTTACAGCATCCAAAAAATGCAAATCCGGTATGATTTTTACCTTCATGCAAAGACTAAATCAGAAATCCGAAAAAAATGACAAGAGGGGAGAAATGCTATGTATCAATGGATACGCCGTGGAGCGGCCGGGACGCTGGTGTTGGCGGTGATTCTCTGGGGATTGAATCTGTGGTACGGGATCAGTTTGCCCAATCAGTATTATGTATCCCAGGGGGAAGATCTGGTACTGACCCAGCGGGCGGTGGTGGCTGTAGAGAATGTTTCGGATCAACAGGCGGTTATGTCCTCCACCCATCCCCAAAACCAGACGCTGAGCCTGTTCGGCATTATGCCCATTAAAACGGTGGCAGTGCAGGAATGCGACGATCTGACGGTGATCCCTTCCGGAGAAGCCTTCGGGGTGAAGATGTTTTCCCAAGGGGCTGTGGTGGTGGGATTCAGCCCGGTGGTCACCGCCCAGGGAACCAAGGAGCCCTACCAAGGCTGTGATATTCAGGAAGGGGACATTATCTGTAAGGTAAACAACAAAGAAGTGACCCGCAATGAAGAAATTTCCTATCTCATTCGGGAAAGCGGCGGGGAGCCTATGGAATTGACCCTTCAGCGGGAGGACGGGGAACACACCGTCACCCTGACTCCGGTGCTGTCCTCCACCGACGGCACCTATAAATCCGGGCTGTGGATCCGGGACAGCGCTGCCGGCATCGGCACCGTCACCTTCATCAATGCCGACACCGAAACCTTTGCCGGGCTGGGCCATCCCATCACCGATCCGGATACCGGCACCATCCTGCCGGTGGAATCGGGGGAAGTCTGTCCGGTGACCATCCATTCCATCACCAAAGGCACCGCCGGGGAACCGGGGGAACTGGACGGCGTGTTTGCATCCAACATTCCCTTGGGCAATATTTTGCTGAACAATCAAACCGGGGTGTACGGCACCTTGACCGGTTTGGATCTGGACGGGATGGAACCGGTGGAGCTGGGGTATAAACAGGAAGTGGAAACCGGCCCGGCCACCGTCCTCTGCGCCCTTACCGACGGGGAGCCCCGGGAGTACGACATTGAAATCTGCTCGGTGTCCTTGACCGGGGAGGATGACACCAAAAACCTGGTAATTCGGGTCACCGATCCGGATCTGCTGGACAAAACAGGGGGAATTGTCCAGGGGATGAGCGGCACTCCCATTCTGCAAAACGGGAAATTAGTGGGAGCGGTGACCCATGTATTTGTCAATGACCCCACCATGGGGTACGGTATTTTTGCGGAGACCATGGTGGAGCAGCTGGAACAGGTGGAGCAAGCAGCCTGGTAACAAATTGCCGTCTCGGAAGGATCCCGGGACGGCAGTTTTTATGGGGCCGGCGGAAATTGCAGCTGGATGGATAGCCAGCCTTCCCGGTAGTCCGCTGCGATGGTTCCGCCCATCCGCTGGGTCAGCACTTTGGCAATGGACAGCCCCAGTCCGGTGGAGGTGCGGCCGGTTTCCACCGTGAAAAACCGGTCAAACAGCCGCTGCACTTCCACGGCGCTGAGCCGGGAAGCGGGGTTGGAAAAGGTAATGGTTCCGGCAGAGGTGAGGGTCACCTGAAAATTCCCGTCGCTGTATTTGAGGATGTTGCTGAGGATATTGTTGAAGATCCGGGCGAACAGTTTGGGATCGCCCAAGGCCTGCACCGGCGTGGGAGGCAGGGAGACGGTGGGGGCAATGCCCCGGCTGGTGAAGGCGGCGTAGTAGGCGGCCAGGCTTTCCTCCAGCATCCCGTTGAGGGAAACCGGCTTGCGTTGGGGCTGCTGCTGTCCGGAAAGGATCACCGAATACCGGAACAGTTCCTCCAACAGCTGTTTCATGGCCTGGCACCGGTTTTCGATCTGCTCCAGGTACTGGGAGGAGGGAGCAGCCAAATGCTGCCGCCGAAGCAGCTCCAGATAGCCGAAGATGGCGGTGAGGGGGGTGCGCAGGTCGTGGGAAAGGTTGGTCACCGCTTCCTTTAACTCCACGTCCCCCTGCTGATACCGCTGCCGCTGCCGGCGAAGCTGGGTCAGCTGCTGGTTGAGGGCGTTGGCAAACCGGCAAAGGTGCTTATCCCGGCTGGGAACCCGCAGCAGGGTGTTGGTGTCTTGGGAAAGGCACAGCTCCACCCCGTCCTGAAGCGCTTTCAGCCCCCGATAAAGCAGCGTCAGCTTTCCCAGCAGAAACGCCGTCATGCCTGCCAGAAATAGGCACGCCAATCCAAGATACAGCATAATATTCTTCCTTTCCCGCGCCGAAGCCCAGAGAGGGTCTCTCCCTGGGCGGTTGGTTTTTAGATGATGTCTTTTTTCCGAAATCCCCAGATCCCCAGTCCGGTGGTAAGGGCGATAAGCCCCAAAGAATAGAGGGGAAGCAGCGGCAGGGATTCATCTCCGCCCCCCGCCAGCGAAAAGGCCTGGCCGGTGGGGAGAAGGTTGACCATGGTTTGGAACAGGGTGCGGACAGGTCCCTTCAGGTAGTTGGGATTGGACTGCAAGGGTCCCATGACCATTTCCCCTTGTTGGTTGTAGGAGACATAGGAAATCCATTCCGGTTCCTGGAGCCGTCCGATCATTGCTGTGCCTGCCACCAGCAGCACCAAGGTCAGCAGCAGGGCGATCACCACGGCGCCTGCCCGGTTGGAACAGAGCAGTTGGATCCAGGTGAAGAGGGAGCAGTAGACAACCACCGCCAGCAGATTGCCCAGGATCAGCAAAAGCACCGTTGGGGCGTCCACCTGAAACCCGCCCATCAAAGGAATCCCGATCACACAGACAAAAAACAGATAGCTCAAACAAAGCAGCAGAGTGGAAAGGATGTTTGCCGTCAATCCTGCCAGATAAAGGGAGGTGCGGCTGTACCCGGCAATGAGCTTGTTGCGCAGGGTGCCGTCCTGATATTCCCGGCCTAAAAACAAGCTGGAAACCACCGCGGCTACCACTCCGATCACCCACTCAAACCCAAAGCAGTACTGCTCCAAGGGAATGCCGGCGGTGAGTTTTTCCCCCTGGGGCCCGCTCATCATGCCGCTGCTGTAGGTGTTCAGCGCCATGACAATGCCGAAGGCCGCCATAAACGCCATGCCCAGCCAAAAGACCTTTTCTTTCCACAGCCGGGAAAGGAAGGCGGATACTAGATTGATCATGTCATTCCCTCCGATCTTAAGAAATTTCTTTTTTCTGAAATCCCAGCACACCAATGACGGTAAACGCCGCAATGAGAATGCCGGAATAGAAGGGGAGGCAGCCCAGATGTTCCCCGCCGCCGTTGACCAGAAGGCTTCCCTGTCCCCAGGGCAGGAATTCGTAGATGGTTTCCACTACCGTTCGGGCGGCGCCGCTTAAATAGGTGGAGTTGGGGAAGTCTTCCACCACCAGCTCGCCGGTTTCGGTGAGATAGGAATACCCTTCCCAAACCACCGATTCGTTGAGCCAGGATTGCAGCTGGGAAGCGCCGATCATAATCGCCAGCGCAATTAAAATACATAGCGTCACCGCCGCGGCCCGGCTGCGGGTGAGCATTTGGATCATGGTAAAGAGGGCGGCGTAGACGGCCGCGGAAAGAAGGCTGGCCAAAGCCAGCAGCAAAATGGTGTTTGGTTCTCCCTGGAATCCGCCGAACGCTGGGATTCCGAAGAGACAGGCTGCCAAAAAGCACCCCAGGCAGAGCAGCAGGGTGGAAGCGGTGTTTACCAGCCAGCCGGAAAGGTAGATTGCGCCCCGGCTGTGTCCGGCGATGAGTTTGTTGCGCAGGGTGCCGTCCTGGTACTCTCTGCCCAGAAACAGGCTGGACACCACGGCGCTTACGATGCCGATCACCCAGTGGAAGGAAAAGCAGTAATCATCTAAGGCAAAGGTGGCGCCGGGTTCCAGATAGGCGGCGAAGGAGTAGCGGTTGGTGGCATCGAACGCCCCAAATACGAACATAAAAGCCAGAGCGATCCAAAAGATTTTTTCCCTCCATAACCGGGAGAAGTAAGCAGACAATAAATTAAACATGAAAAACCCTCCCCGTTAAGATATTCTTTTGTTCCGAAACCCAAGCAGACCTGCACCTGTGGTGATGGTAATGAGGAGAAGGGAGTAAAGGGGAAAGCGTTCCAGATTTGCTTGAGGTTTGACCAGAAACAGACTGCCTTGAGAAGTTAAAATTTGCCCTTGGCTGGAGGGAAGAAATTCATAGAAAAATTTCAGCAACGGACGGCAAGGATGGTCAAAATAATCGGGAACCGGTTGCGGCGGGATAGTCACCATCTCTCCGGTGAATTCATTCCAATAGGTTTGTTCCGGCCAATATTCCGGAAGTTTCAGCAAGGCATGGAGTTGATTGCCCAGTAGGTAAAGCCCCAATGCCAATAAAATGCAGATCACTACTCCTGCCGCCCGGCTGCCAACGAGCATCTGGATCATAGTGAAGATGGACGCATAAGCGATGACGCACAGGATATTGGAAAGGAGCAGCAGCAAGACTGTACCCGGTTGAGACTGGAATCCGCCGAAAGCTGGAATTCCTAAGATACAGGCGGCAGCGGAATATCCCAAGGCCAACCATAGGGCAGATAGAACGTTTATCACCAGTCCTGCTAGGTAAATCTTCCAACGGTTGTATCCGGCGATGAGCTTGTTGCGTAGGGTGCCGTCCTGGTATTCCCGCCCTAAAAACAAGCAGACGACAACAGCACTTGCTACGCCAATGACTGGGTGAAAGTTGAAGCAAAAATCTTCTAAAACATAGGTGTTTCCGGTGGACCAGCTGGGCGCAACAAATTGGACCAGGGTCATTAAAATTCCATCCCCTGCCAGAAAGGCCAAGGCCAACCAGAAAATTTTTTCCCTCCATAACCGGGAGAAGTAAGCGCTCAGCAGGTTGCTCATTCTGCGTCCCCTCCCACCAGATTCATGTAGTAGCTTTCCAAGCTTTCTTCCTGGTTGGTGAGACGGAGCACCTGACACCCTTCCTTGGCCAAAGCCTGGACTAGCTGGGTGATGTTCACCTCAGCGGAAATCTGGGCGGTGGTTTCGTCCAGCACCTGGCAGTCCAGCCCCATGCGGTGGGCAGTGAGCACCAAGGTCCGCAGGTCGGACACCTGGATTCGAATGGATTTTTGGCAGGCGGCTTCCAGCTCCCTGGCGCTGATTTCTTTTAACAGATGCCCCTGGTCCAAAAAGCCGAAGTGGGTGGCCAGCCGGGAGAGTTCGTCCAAAATGTGGCTGGAAATCAGTACGGTAACCTGCCGGCGGCGGTTGAGGTTTAAAATCAGCTCCCGGATCTCAATGATGCCTTGGGGGTCCAGGCCGTTGGCC
>DXWR01000026.1 GCA_019416775.1 Oscillospiraceae bacterium
CTGCTTTGGGCAGCGGCAGCCACCGGATTTACCTTTTTGATGACCACGTTAGGGGCATCGTTGGTATTTCTGTTTCGCAAAAAGGTCAGCGGTACGATGCAGCGAATCTTTTTGGGATTTGCTGCCGGAGTGATGATTGCAGCATCGGTGTTCAGTCTTTTGCTTCCTGCGATGGAAGAGGCAGAGGAGATGGGGATCCCCGGGTGGATTCCCTCTGCAGGCGGATTTACACTGGGGATCGGATTTATGCTGCTTTTGGATGTGCTGATGCCTCACCTTCATTTAGGAGCGAAACAGCCGGAAGGCCTTCACTCCTCCTTGCGCCGCACGACGTTGTTGGTGTCTGCGGTCACCCTGCACAACATCCCGGAGGGGATGGCGGTGGGGTTGACCTTTGCGCTGGCCGCCCAGCACAGCGGGGATTTGTCCGACCTTTCCGGGGCAGCTGCCTTGGCTTTGGGAATCGGCATTCAGAACTTTCCGGAAGGAACCGCCATCTCCCTGCCCCTGCGGCAGGAGGGAATGAGCCGGGTAAAATCCTTTTTCTGGGGCAGTATGTCCGGTGTTGTGGAGCCTATTTTCGGCATCCTGGTGGTGCTGCTGGCGGGATGGATTCAACCGGCGATGCCCTGGCTGTTGTCCTTTGCAGAGGGCGCCATGCTGTACGTGGTGGTGGAAGAACTGATCCCGGAAGCGCATTTGGGGGAGCACTCCAACACCGGCACCTTAGCGGTTATGGGAGGCTTTCTACTGATGATGGTTTTGGATGTAGCGTTGGGGTAATGGGAATTCAACCATGGGTTGTGCACAACTGCCGGTAGGATTTTTTCCACCGGCAGTTGAGTTTTTTCCGCCGAATCCAACGGACACTCCCTTCCACCGCCCCGGCAGATGTGCTATCATAGACACAGAACAGGAAATTCCGGAATCCACGTTCAATTCAGATGAAACGGAGCGAAAATTATGCCAGAAACCATTGGCAGCCGGATTGCGGCCTATCGAAAAGAAAAGGGATACACCCAGGAAGAAATCGCCCAGCAGCTTGGCGTCTCTTCCCAGGCGGTATCCAAATGGGAAAACGACACCTCCTGCCCGGACATTGCCCTGCTGGTTCCCTTGTCCCAGCTGCTGGGTACGACAGTAGACGCTATTCTGTCTGGGAAACCCCAGGGAGTGACCATTTTGCCGCCCTCCCAGCGCAGAAGCATCGACGGCATGACCCTGCGGATTTTGGTGGAAACCGTGGACCAGGGGAAAAAGACCAACGTCAAAGTCAACGTGCCCATGAAGCTGGTGCGCCTGGCCATTGAAATGGGAATGCAGCTTCCGCAGGTCACCTCCAATGCGGCGCTGCAGAGCTTGGATTTGGAGGCCATCTTCCGCATGGTGGAAAGCGGGGTCATCGGCAAACTGCTGGACGTAGAGGTGGATGATGTCACCAAGGTGGCGGTTTTGGTGGAGTAAAATGCAGGTATTGATTCGAAAAAACGGCATAGTGCAGAGCAGGATTTCTTTGCCGGTGATGCCGCCGTTGTGGATGCTGGAGCATAAGCTCAAGCGCCGTTTTTCCAAAGAAGAAAAGAAGAAGTGGAAATTGTTTTTCCGCAGCATCCGGCCGCTGCTCAAAGAGTATCCAGGCTGGCGGTTGGTAGAGGTCCGGCAGCAGGACGGCACCGAGATTGAAATTACCTTATAGCTTTTTCAAAAGGGCATCTGCAAAACCAAGGGCAGGTGCCTTTTTGCGTAAAACACTTGTTCTTTTTCCGGCGCTCTGCTACAATAAGGTTAGAACCACCCGGAGAAAGGAGAAAAGCAGTATGGCAATTTGGAATCCGTGGCATGGGTGTAAAAAGTATTCTCCCGGCTGCGCCAACTGTTATGTCTACCGCCGGGACAGCCAGTTTGACCGGGACGCCTCCCAGGTGACCAAAACGGCATCCTTTTCCCTCCCCATTCAAAAAAACCGTGCAGGGCAATATCGCCTTACCGCCCAGGACAATCCCATCTACACCTGCATGACCTCCGACTTTTTTCTGGAGGAAGCAGACCCCTGGCGCCCTCAGGTCTGGGAGATGATCCGCCGGCGCCGGGATTTGGAATTTATC
>DXWR01000260.1 GCA_019416775.1 Oscillospiraceae bacterium
GATTACGGCCGGCATCCTAACTGGTTCCGTGGCAGGCCGGATGAAGTTCAAGGCACTGTTCTTCTTTATCATTCTGTGGTCCTTCGCCGTGTACTATCCTCTGGCTCACATGGTTTGGGGCGCCGACGGTTTCCTGGCCAGCATTGGTTCTGTGGACTTTGCAGGCGGCAACGTGGTGCACATCAGCTCCGGTGTTTCCGGTTTGGTTCTGGCTCTCCTGTTGGGCAGACGCCGCGGTGTGGAACACGCTCCGTACCGTCCCCACAATGTCCCCTACGTCTTCTTGGGCGCCGGCCTGCTGTGGTTCGGTTGGTTCGGTTTCAACGCCGGTTCTGCTCTGGAAGCCAACGGCTTGGCGGCTCACGCTTTTACCACCACTGCAGTTGCCTCCGCTACCGCAATGTTAGTCTGGATGCTGCTTGACGTAATCAAGACCGGCAAACCCACTCTGGTGGGCATCTCCACCGGCTTGGTAGCAGGCTTGGTTGCCATCACTCCCGGCGCCGGTTATGTTCCTGTCTGGTCCGCCTTTATCATCGGCGCAGTGGTCAGCCCCTTGTGCTTCTTCGGCATCAGCCTGCTGAAGAAAAAGCTGAAAATCGACGATGCTCTGGACGCTTTTGGCTGCCACGGTATCGGCGGTATCTGGGGCGGCATCGCTACCGGTTTGTTTGCCCGCAGCGACATCAACTCCGTTGCTCAGTGGAACGGCTTGGTATTCGGCGATGTAAACCTGTTTTTGGCACAGCTGGCCGGTATCGGCATCTCCATTGCTGTGGCCGTCGTTGGCACCCTTGTCTGCGCCGGCAT
This sequence comes from Oscillospiraceae bacterium, assembly GCA_019416775.1. Lineage (GTDB taxonomy): Bacteria > Bacillota > Clostridia > Oscillospirales > Ruminococcaceae > Egerieicola. Next base: position 811 of record DXWR01000260.1, read on the forward strand.
CGTCCGGATCTTCACTAAGCTCCGTGTGGAGCCCAAAGAAGAATTGGTTGGTTTGGATACTACCCAGCATGGTGAAAACGCATATCCGTCCTTCAACGGTCTGGACTAAACAAGGAGGTAACCGACTATGATGTACAAGGTGGAAGCAATTGTTCGAGAAGAAAAGCTGGAAGACATCAAGGCTGCCTTGGATCAGATTGAAGTTAATGGCGTAACCGTGTCTCAGGTAATGGGATTCGGCGTACAGCGCGGCTATCATTCTGTAGTCCGGGGACAGGAAGTGGACGTGATGATGCAGCCCAAGATTAAGTTTGAAATCGTAGTTTCTTCCGAAGAGTGGAAGGATAAAACCGTGAAGGCTCTGATGGAAGAAGCAAAAACAGGTGAAATTGGCGACGGTAAAATCTTTGTGTACGAGATCAAGGAAGCCATTAAGATCCGCACTGGCGAAACCGGTTACGATGCCCTTCAGTCTACCGTCTGAACGGCACAGCACTTCCAAATAACAAGTACAGCACCTCTTGGTTTAATACGGCCAGAGGTGCTGTTTTTTATTGCTTATTGGAGGTGCGGCGGTTATTTTTGGAAGAAACTCCGGCGGGAACCGGCTTCCCTCCTTCCCTATCCTGACCGCAGAAATCCCGGCCGGTGCTGACAATGTATAGTTGAGTTGGCCGGGCTAACAACGTGCCCAGCACCAACACCACCAAAGAGCCTACCAGACTCAAGGTAAAAACTTGCTTTCCGCTCATGGACCATCCTCCTTTTGGAATGATAAACTTCTTTTCTGGCAAAATCATTATAAAAAACCCGTTAGGTTTCCACTGGTTTTCGCCGTCTGGCGAAATGCCGCCCCCGCTTTTTGGGCGGCAAAGTGGGAACCGTAATGATTGCCTTAGCATTCATTATACCATGCTCCCCTTTTTGATCACAACGGGAAAACGGTCGACACCCATCAGCAATTTGCTGCTTCCAATGTTGGAGTTCTTATCAATAATACAGAATTCCAGCACAGCATTTTCCCCCACCCGAGAATTTTTCATCACCACAGAATTTTTGATGGTGGCCCCTTTTTCCACGGTCACTCCTTGGAATAAAATGCTGTTGAACACATTGCCTTGAATCTTGCAGCTGTCTGCAATCAAGCTATTGCTCACCGTACAGTTGGGGTCGTACAGCACCGGCACCCCCGGCCGAATGCTGGTGTACACCGGCCAATCGGAACGGAAAATCTGGCGCTGGATATCGGGACTTAAAAAGTCCATACTGCACCCCAAATATTCCTGCACCGAATCCACCATGGCGGCATACCCCTTTAACTCAAAAAGCTGGCAGCGAAGGGAGTCAAACTGTTCCGCCAATACATTGCGCTCAAAACTGATTGCGCAGTCAATATGGGCTTGTTCTGTCAGGCGGATCAGCAATTCCCTCTTCAGCAGATAGGTGTTTAGTCCCACATACCCCTCCCCTTCCGAAAAGCAGTTGATCAGCACCTGAGTCACCTGTCCATTGCGGTCCGCCTCCAACACCAGATTTTGATGATGGGGGCTATTCTGCCGCAAAGAGCCCTTGTGGGCCAAAATGGTGATGTCTGCCTTGGAAGTGCAATGGCACTCTAACATATGCCGGTAATCCAAACTAAACACTAAATTGCTGTCGCTGAGCAACACATATTCCGCTTGACTGTGTTTGAGATACCGCAAAGCGCCGTAGAGGGCCTCCATCTTCCCCTTATATACAATGGCATTTTTGCTGCCAAAAGGAGGAAGCACCGTTAAGGTCCGTCCTTTGACCCCATAACCCCAAGCCTGTCCGGTGCCCAAATGCTCCAGCAGAGATTGATAATTTTGCCGGGTGATCACCCCCACTTCTTCCACCTGGGAATTGGCCAGATTGGAAAGCACAAAGTCGATAATCCGATACTGTCCCAAAAAGGGCAACGAACCTAAGGTGCGGTTGCGGGTCAGTTCCTGTAAGTTTTCATCATAACCATTTGAAAACAGCAGAGCGGTTAGCTCCATGATTTTTCCTCCTTGTATGGCTCATCCCTGAGAATAAGCCGGGTGTCCTTTTCCTTGTTGGACCGCCGGATGGCTGAGCACCACGGCGCCGGAACGAATTACGTTGACCTTATCGTTATAAAAGGCATCTCCGATCCGGCAGCCGGCAGAGATGGTGACTTCTTGGCCTAAAATGCTGTGGAACACCTGTGCACCCGGCTGCACCACACAGCCCGGCATCAGGATACTGTCGCCGATCACAGCATCCTCCCCTACCGTCACCCCTGGAAACAGAATACTGCCACGCACCGAGCCGGAAATGGTGCAGCCCTCCGCCACCAGAGAGTTTTGCAGATAATTGCTGGGATAGAGATATTGAGGAGGCCGGTAGGTGGGCGTGTTGGTAAACAGCTTGTCCTGAAACTCCGAAATGGAAATGCCGCTTTGGGGAGAAAGCAGATCCATCTGACCCTGCCACAAACTTTCCACTCCGGTCACCGCCCTCCAATAGCCGTGAAACGCGCAGGCAAATATCCGCGCCTCTTTATTGTTCAGCAGAGAAGCAAGAAAACCGGTATAAAAATCTTCCGTTTCGGTTGGGTTGCTCTGCAGCAAATACCTTCGCAGCAGTTTCCAATCAATCACGGCTGCTCCCATGGCGTTAGTATGGCCGGAAGCCGCTTGGGATCCCACCGCTGTAATGCGTCCCTGATCCCCCACCGAAACCGCCGGGCAGTCCGGACTGTTTTCCCCGGCAGAAACCACTCCTAAGGTAACATCCGCCCGGTTTCTTTGGTGGAAGGCCAGCAGCCCTCGATAGTCCATAAAATAGACCCGTTCCGCCTGGAGGAGCAGCACGGAATGGGGATGATAGTGCTCCAAAAAGGAAATGTTTTCCCGTATGGCTTCCAAAGTGCTGCGGCAGCATTTTTCCTGCTCCGGCTTGGCCATGGAGGTCAGGATTTCCAGTTTCGCCCCTAACCGGTCAAATCCCCAACTGGTTCCCGTGCCGATGTACTCGTGAAAGGCCAACGGGTTCCATTGCGTCAGGATGCCCACAATGTCCAACTCCGAACGGCAGCAGTTGGAGAGTACAAAGTCGATCAGCCGATACCTCCCTCCGTAATGTACCATTGCCTGGATAAAATCCCGGCTCAGCAGTCCCAGGCTTCCCCGATGAGAAACGTCAATCAGGGCTACACAGTCTTTTTTTCGCATCAATGAATTTCACCTTTCCTTCCCCTAAGAGTGTCTGGTACACTATATGCAGCAAATTCCCCGTTTAGAACGGAAAAACGTTGACACCTTTCGACAGACAAGGTACAATAAAACAAATTCTATTTTTCAAAATTCCCCACAAGGAGCTTTGTGTTATGATTTCCCTGCACCCCTATTCCTCAGATTATCAGCTCTCTAACTTAGAAGAATTAGCCCTTTCCCTGAAAAACGCCCCCCAAGAGCTGGTGTGCCGGGAGGAATCCCGCTACAACGGCGTGATCTCTCAGATTGCCGATTATATCCACACCCACAATGTGAATCTGCTGCTGATTGCCGGACCATCCGCCTCCGGAAAAACCACCACTTCCAAGCGGTTAGAGGCGGCGCTGCTTGCCCGTTCCCATCGGGTGTACCGCATCTCCCTGGACAATTTCTACCGGGAAAGCGACACCCTTCCCCACTGGGAGGATGGAAGCCCCAATTTTGAAACCCCGGACAGCCTGGACATTCCCTATTACCAGAGCAAAATGCAGCAGTTGTTTCATCAGGGAGAACAAGAGTTTTCGGTGTTTGATTTCAAAACCAATACTCGGAGCAAGGAAACCTTTATCGTGAAGTACGATGCCAACACCTGCTTGATTTTGGAAGGAATCCACGCCTTAAATCCCAAACTGATGCCCAACGACAGTTTTTCCGCCCTTCGGGTCTACATCAGTCCCCATACCCAATTCCTTTATCAAGGAGATGTGCTGCTCACAGCCCGGCAGCTTCGCTTAACCCGACGAATTTTGCGGGACACCGCCCTTCGAGGCGCACAGCCGGAACAAACCTTAAAAATGTGGACCCAAGTGCTGCGGGGGGAACGAGAATATCTGCATCCCTTCCGCAACATGGCTGACGTCCACATCAACACCACCCATCAGTATGAACCTTTCTTATATGCCGCTCCATTTTTAAAGCTAATGGGAAAGCCCGGCCGTTCTTTAGAAGATTATCCAAAAATCATGCCAGTGCTTCAAGGGATGAAAACAGTGTCTGAAATGGGATCTTTAACCCAGATTCCTGACACCTCTTTGATCTGCGAGTTTTATCATCCTGCCCTACTCTAAACAAAGCAACGGTGTCCTTTGGAAGCGATTCCGGAAGGCACCGTGTTTTTTGTTTAGCCCTGTTCATGAGAGGAATCTTTGGTGGAAGCCGGATGCAGCTGCAGCACTGCTATAGTGATGTCATCCTCCTCCCCTTTCCCGTGAAACTGAGCCGAAAATTCCGCCAGTCTTCGGGCGGCCGCTTTGGGAGAAAGTTCTCCCAATTCACGCAACAATGGTTCAAGAACCTTTTTAGGTAGGTTCATGCCGTCGCTCCAAAGGTAGATCCGACTGTGCTGGGAACAGGAAATGGTTTCACACTGGTAATTGCGCTGTCCAATGATGCCCAAAGGAAGCTGCTGGTTGTCCCAAAACGTCACCTCTTCCCCATTTAACATGGCACTGGGCGCTCCCCCCAGCTTGTACAATTCACCGGTACAACGATACGGATCCAGGCAAAGCAAGTCCATTGCACAGCAGCTTTCCGCAGAAAAAGAATATTCCAAACTATTACTGCAAAACCGCAGCACAGCAGAAGGATGGATCCCGCTGGCCAAAAGGTCCTCTGCCAAATCTGCCAGTGCCTGGCTGTCCTGGGCGGCGAGAGTGCCGGTTCCCATGCCATCCGCCAACAACAAGTACCACTGCCCCATCCCATCTTGAAAGGCAAAAAAGGTGTCCCCGCAGGGTTGTCCGCTCTGCTTTTCCAACTGGC
>DXWR01000261.1 GCA_019416775.1 Oscillospiraceae bacterium
CCCCGGAATCCTGGAACACCTTCCTGGTGGTGATCCAGCTGGGCTCCATTCTGGCGGTGGTGGTGCTTTATTTCCATCAGCTCAACCCCTTCTCACCCAAGAAGGACCGAAACCAGAAGATCGACACCATCTCCCTGTGGCTGCACATCGTTGTGGCCGCTGTGCCCGCCGGTGTGTTGGGCATCCTTTTTGATGAAGCAGTAGAGCGCATCAGCACCGCCTCCGTGGTGGCTCTGGCCCTTATCATTTACGGCATCGCCTTTCTGGTGCTGGAAAAAAACAAGCGCAAGCCCAAGGTAGATAATATCGACCACCTGAGCTACAAAACCGCCTTTCTCATCGGCGTATTCCAGTGCCTCTCCCTGGTGCCCGGCACCTCCCGTTCCGGCTCCACCATCCTGGGTGCATCCATCCTGGGCTGCTCCCGGAAAGTGGCTTCGGAATTTTCCTTCTTCCTGGCCATCCCGGTGATGGTGGGGATGAGCGGATTGAAACTGATCCAGCTGGGCGGCTTCGGCGCCATGAACACCACCGAATTGGTGAGCTTAATCGTGGGATTTGTGGTGAGCTTTGTGGTGGCGCTGTTTGTGGTGAAGAAGTTCATCTCCTTCCTGCAAAAGAAACCCATGACGGTGTTTGCCATCTACCGCATTGCCTTCGGCGTCTTTGTGCTGATTCTGGCTCTTTGCGGCATTGTCAGCTTCACGGCGGCGGAAGCGTAAAAATTCAAATGTCATCCAACCGAGGTGTTTTCCAAAGGGAAGCACCTCCTTTCTTTTGTCATAATACTTTCGCTTTGGTAAGTATCTTTCTCAAAGGACAGTACTTGTATTTTCCCAAGCAGGCTGGTATCCTAAAGAAAACGGGAATATTCCCAAAAAACGGAGGTAATTTTCATGAAAAAAGAACTGGGCGTCAAGCCTTACCTGTTCCCCATGCCGGTGCTGATGATCGCCACTTATGGCCAAGAGGGCAAGGTGGATGTGATGAATATGGCTTGGGGCGGCATCTGCGCGGAAAATATGGTGGCCTTAAACATCGACGAGGACCACAAAACCGCCAAAAACATCAAGGAAAGAATGGCCTTTACCCTGAGCGTGGCCGACCTGGACCATCTGGCGGAAGTGGACTTCTTCGGCATTGCCACCGGCAACAAGATGGAGGACAAATTTGAGCGCAGCGGTCTCCATGCTGTGAAAAGCAGCAGGGTGGACGCCCCCATTGTGGAAGAGTTCCCCTTGACCTTGGAGTGCAAGGTAGCAGAATTACAGCACACCGCCTACGGCTTCCGGGTGCTGGGGGAGATTGTCAACGTGCTGGCGGAGGACAGGGTGCTGGACGAAAAGGGCCGAGTGGATCCCACCAAGCTCAATGCCTTTGTCTTTGACCAGTTCCAGAACGGCTACTACAAAATCGGCGAAAAGTGCGGCCAGGCTTGGAGCAGCGGCGCAGGGCTGATGAAGAAGTAATTCCCCTTCCCTGCCCAACCCAACAGCCCATAAGAAAACCGCCCTTCCGGCATCGAAACCGGAGGGCGGACTCTTTTTGTCTTATTTTACTGCCAGGGATGCTGCTGGATGTACTCTTCCAGCACCGCCGCCGAAATGGCGCAGAGATCCGGGCAGGGCCGTTTTTTGTAGTATTCAGGGGTACGTTCGCTGGGGGTGGGGTCGTCCTTTTTCCGGGTCAGGCCCAACAGCTCCCGGCAGACAATGGTGTCCTTGCCGTTGACCTCCTGGAACCGGGCGGCCAGCTGCTGAATGCGGGCGTAGTGCTCCGCTTTGGCCTGTTTGTCCTTGGGGTCGCTGTAGCCATACAAAGCTCCCGCCACCAAAAAGATGGCGCTGACGGTGCCGCAGACCTCCCGCAGCCGTCCCATACCGCCGCCCATAGAGCCAACCATGGCCAGAGTGGCCTGCATGGGAAAGCCCTTCTGCTCCAATTCCTCTTGGAAGGCCATGGCAATGGCCTGGGAGCAGTTATAGCCTTCCAAAAACAAGGCCTTTGCCTTCTGCCCGTGAGGGGATGTGGTGTAATCCATCTTATTCTCCTTGGTAGCCGTAGCCCAGTTCAAAGGCCTTTTCATTCAGTTCCAGGAACTTGGCGGGGACAGTGGAAGCGATGGTGTCCTTCCAGACCTGCTTTTCCAGATCCATATTCCGGGCCATCACCCCGATGAGGGCCACGTTCACCGCTTTGGCGCTGCCGGCCTCCACTGCCATGGACAGGGCGTCCACCGCCACCAGGTTCACCCCTTTGGCGCGGATGGCATCCAGGATGTCGTGGGGATATTCCGCCGCACCCATCACCACCGGCATGGGGTCCATCTTCTGGGTGTTGGTGATGATGGTGCCGCCTTTTTTCAGATAGGGCAGCCAGCGAGCCGCCTCCAACTGTTCAAAGGAGAGGATCAGGTCCGCTTCTCCCAGGGCCACAATGGGGCTGGCCACCTTGCTGCCGTATTTCACATAGGTGACCACGCTGCCGCCACGCTGGCTCATGCCGTGGACTTCGCTGACCTTCACGTCGTAATTTTTGCTCAACAGGGCGTTGCCTAAAAGCCGGCTGGCCAACAGGGTGCCCTGTCCGCCTACGCCCACAATCATAATACTTTTAGTTTCCATTTACTTGCCCTCCACAATAGCGCCGAATTTGCAGAGCTGGGTGCAGACGCCGCAGCCCACGCACTGGGTGAAATCGATGCAGGATTTTTTATCCCGGATGCTCAGGGCCGGGCAGCCGATCTTCTGGCACATCTTGCAGCCCACGCACTTGTCGGTATCCACCTTCATAGGCGGATTGTGCTTGACGTACTTGAGCAGGGCGCAGGGGCGGCGGGAAATGACCAGGCTGGGTTCCGGAGTGGCCAGTTCTTCCCGGATCACATCTTCGCATTCTTTCAGCTGATAGGGGTCTACCACCCGCACCCGCTGGATACCGATGGCGTGGGCCAGGGCTTCCAGGTTTACCGCGGTGGCCGGATCGCCGTAGATGTTCTTGCCGGTGGTGGGGTTTTGCTGATGGCCGGTCATGCCGGTGATGCTGTTGTCCAACACAATGACGGTGGGGTTGCTGTGGTTATAGGCGATGTCAATCAGGCTGGTGATGCCGGAGTGGATGAAGGTGGAGTCGCCGATGACGGCCACGCTCTTGGTTTCATTTTCCGGGTTGACCTTATTCCGCCCATGGAGGGAGGAGACGGAAGCGCCCATGCAGATGCAGGTGTCGATCATGCCCAAGGGAGCGGAAGCGCCCAGGGTGTAGCAGCCGATGTCCCCGCAGACGGTGACCTTCAGCTTTTTCAGGGCATAGAACAGTCCCCGGTGGGGGCAGCCGGCGCAGAGCACCGGAGGACGAGGCGGAATGGCCATATCCAGGCTGACGGTGGGGTACTCTTCTCCCAAAATCACCTTGCGGATCAGCCGCTGGGAGTATTCGCCCTGGAGGGTGAAGGCTTCCTTGCCGATCACCTCCACCCCGATGGTCTTGCAGTATTCTTCCAGGAAGGGATCCAGCTGTTCCAACACGTACACCTTTTCACAGTGGTGGGAGAAGCCCTGGATCAGCTTTTCCGGCAGGGGGTAAACACAGCCCAATTTCAGGTAGTTCACCTTGTCTCCCAAGGCTTCCTGGGCGTACTGATAGCTGATGCCGGCGCAGATCACGCCGATCTTGGAGCCGTTATCCTCCACCGTATTGATGTCGGCGGTTTCCGCCCAGTGCTTTTGCGCTTCCACCCGGTTTTCCACAATGACGTGGCGCTTTTTGGCCTGGCCGGGCATCATCACGTATTTGTCGGTGTCCTTCACATAGGGATGCAGAGCCACCTCTTCCCGGTCACCCAGTTCCACCAGGCTCCGGGAGTGGGCCACCCGGGTGGTGAGCCGCAGCATCACCGGGGTGTCAAACTGCTCGGACAGGGTGAAAGCCAGTTTGGCATAGTCCTTACATTCCTGGGAGTCGGAGGGCTCCAGCATCATCAGTTTGGCCGCCTTGGCGTAGTGGCGGGAATCCTGTTCGTTCTGGGAAGAGTGCATTCCCGGGTCGTCCGCCACCAAAATCACCATGCCGGCGTTGATGCCGGTGTAGGAGGAGGTGAACAGGGGGTCGGCGGCCACATTGAGGCCCACGTGCTTCATGCCGGAGAAGGCCCGCGCCCCGGCGATGGCGGCGCCCAAAGCTGTCTCCACCCCTACCTTTTCATTGGGGGACCATTCACAGTAGATCTCCGGATAGGTAGCGGCCGTCTCGGTGACTTCGGTGCTGGGAGTGCCGGGATAGCTGGACACCACACGGCATCCGGCTTCGTACAGGCCCCGGGCAATGGCCTCGTTGCCGATGAGAAGTTGTTTTTCCATGTGTTTTTCTCTCTCTTTATCTATGATTTGCAAAATCTCGGCGATTTGGGACTCTGCCCAAAAAATGCCGTCTTTTTACGATTATTTCTATCATACACGAAAATCGGGGAAATTTCAAGGGTTGCTGTCCCGCCTCCCCTTTCCGGAACCGGCTGGATTGGAAAAATCAGGAAGAAATCCGAAAAAAAGCCTGTCTTTTTTGG
>DXWR01000262.1 GCA_019416775.1 Oscillospiraceae bacterium
CAATGAAACCCTCAGCAATGTAGGATTAGCAGTAGCCAATCATTCTACGATTGCGGCTTTAGAAGGAATTTTGATGGAATGCAGTACCGACCAAGTGAAACTCACTGGTTATAGTTTAGATTTTGGCATCATTAAGTCTATTCCGGTGATGAACGCCCAGCCGGGACGAATCGTTTTGTCCGCCGGTCTTTTTTCCAGTATTGTAGGTAAAATGCCGGATGGAGTCATTACTTTAGAAAGCGATGACAAATGGATGGTTACTATCAGCTGTCAAGATGCCAGTTTCACTGTGTTGGGAATGGATCCGGCAGATTATCCGGAGATCCCCACCATCAACGATCAGGACGGTATGGAACTTCCTGCTGATACCTTAAAAGATATTTTGGAACAAACCTTATTTGCCGTTTCTAAAAATGACAGCTATCCCATTTTAACCGGTGTGTTGTTTGAAGCCAATGACAACCAGCTCAATGTTGTCAGCGTAGACAACATCCGCTTGGCCTTGCGGAAGGAAACCATTGCTTACAGCGGAAGCTGCAAATTTGTAGTACCGGGGAAATCCTTAAGTGAATTACTGGTGCTGTTAAATAAGAACTTTGCTCAAGAAGAAGACAAAACCGTTTCTCTACGGTTCACCCAGCGGCACATTATCTTTTCCATCGGTGGTTATCAGGTGATCTCCCGACTGTTGGAAGGGGATTTTTTGGATTATCAGCGCACCATTCCCACTACGTTTAAAACTCAGGTGACGGTGAAGGTAAAAGATTTTATGGATTCCATCAACCGTGCTTCCATCATCATCCACAATTCCAATGTGATCAGCCCGGTAAAATGCTCCTTTGAGCCGGACAAAATCGAGTTGACCTGCGAATCCAGTCTGGGCAAGGTAAAGGACAGCCTGCCGGCGGAGATGGAAGGAGACCCCTTAAAGGTGGGCTTTAACAACCGCTATATGTTGGACGCCTTGAAGGCCAGCAAATGCGATCAGGTGCTGCTGAAGATGGGCAGTGACTTCAATCCCATTTTGATCACCCCCACTCAGGGAGACAGTTTCTTGTTCTTAGTTCTCCCAATTCTGCTCTCGTAAGGAGGAAATGGTTTGGAACGCCATACCTTTCAGATCCATACCCCTTTTATTAAGTTGGATCAATTCTTAAAGTTTACCGGCTTGGCGGAAACCGGGGGACACGCCAAGGAAATCGTGGAACAGGGCATTGTGAAAGTCAACGGCGAACCCTGCACCATGCGTGGCAAAAAGCTGTACCCCGGTGATCAGGTGCAGGTGGAAGATTATCTGCTTTTGGTGGAAGGACAGCAGACGGGAAAGGATCGGTAAAGGGTGCAGGTCACAGGGCTGAAAGTCAGTCAATTTCGTAATCTCCAAAATTTGGAGCTGCACCCCTGCCCCGGGGTCAACGTGATTTACGGGGAAAACGGTCAGGGAAAAAGCAATCTGCTGGAAGCGATTTGGTTGTTTACCGGCGCCGGAAGTTTTCGTCAATCCAAGCTCCATGAAATGATCCGGATCGGGGAATCTGCTTCGGTGTTGGAAATGGAGTTTTACGACGCCCAACGGGAACAGACCGGTTGGATGAAGCTGTCCGGCCGGAAAGAGGTGCAGTTTAACCGCATTCCCTGCCGTACCCAAAGTGAGATTGCCGGACATTTTTATGGTGTGGTGTTTTCTCCTTCCGATCTGGATCTGATCCAGGGAGGCCCAAAATTCCGCCGCCAGTTTTGTGACGACGCTATTTCCCAGCTTCGGCCTCAGTATGCAGAATACCTGGATGGATACCGCAAAGTACTGGATCAGCGGAATTCTTTGCTGAAGGAAATCCTTCGCCAGCCCTCCCTGCAGGACACCTTGTTTTTGTGGGACGAGCAGTTGGCCCGGCTGGGCACCATCATCAGTTTGTACCGCAAGGACTATCTCCATAAGTTAAACCGGTTCTGTCAGCCGCTGTACCAAGGGTTAAGCGGCGGCAAGGAGAATTTTTCCCTGCGCTATCAGTCCAGCGCCTTTGAGGATTTGGAGCAGTTGGAAAGCTATACTCCTGAAACGGTAGAAGCCTACCAACAAAAGCTTTCTGCCGGATTGGAAACGGATCTGCGCCAAGGCTCCACTTCAGTGGGCATCCACCGGGACGATCTGGAAATCCAGGTCAATGGGCTGTCGGTGCGGGTGTATGGCAGCCAGGGCCAGCAGCGCAGCAGTGTGCTGGCTATGAAGTTTGGAGAGGCCTCCATGATTCGGCGGATTACCGGAGAACAACCGGTGCTGCTGCTGGACGATGTGATGAGTGAGCTGGATGCGGGGCGGCAGGCGTATATTTTAAATCATATCAAGGATACTCAGGTGTTTCTTACCTGCTGCGATCCTGCAGGGCCGTTGCGGATGAAACAGGGAAAGTCCTTTCACATTCAAAATGGATCCTTAATTGGGGAAGAGAAACGGGAAAAAAGCGGAGAGGAAGAAGAGGATGTATCTGTTTTTGGGCCGGGACACGGTAGTGGACAGCCGGACGGTGATGGGGATCTTTGATTTCGATTCCACCAGTGTCAGCCGGATTACCCGGGAATTTCTTTCCGGCGCCAGGCAAACGCACCGGGTAGTAAATGTGTCCTACGAACTGCCCAAATCCTTTGTATTGTGTTGTCAAAATCAGGAATTTCAGTTATATATCTCCCCGGTGTCTGCCCAGACCTTAAAAAAGCGGGCGCTGCGGCAGACAGGCATCTATGGTAATGGAGGAACAGTATGAGCGCAGAAAAAAATCAGGTGTACGATGAAAGCCAGATTCAGGTCTTGGAAGGATTGGAGGCGGTGCGCAAGCGCCCTGGTATGTATATCGGCTCCACCGGTCCTAAGGGACTGCACCATCTGGTGTATGAAATCGTGGATAACGCCATCGACGAAGCGCTGGCCGGATACTGCACCGAAATCAAGGTGGATATTCTGCCAGATAATGTAATCTGCGTGGTGGACAACGGCCGGGGCATCCCAGTTGGCATCCATCCCAAAGAAGGTATTTCCACCGCTACCGTGGTGTTTACCGTGCTCCATGCCGGCGGCAAGTTCGGCGGCGGTGGATATAAGGTGGCCGGCGGTCTCCACGGGGTGGGTTCCAGCGTGGTCAATGCTTTGAGCGAATCTATGGATGTGATTATTAAGCGGGACGGCCATATCTATGAACAGCGGTTTTCCCGAGGCAATCCACTGGCGCCTTTGAAAGAAATTGGAGATACCGAAGAAACCGGCACCACCATCTTTTTTAAAGCGGACCATGAAATTTTTGAAACCACCGAATACGATTTTGACGTATTGCTGCGGCGGCTGCGAGAACAGGCTTTCTTAAACGGCGGCATTCGGATTGTCCTTACCGACAAGCGGGAAAAGGATCCCGGCAACGACGGGGAGCCGGTGGTGCTGCACTACGAAGGGGGAATTAAATCCTTCGTCAGCTACATTCATCAGACCAAGCATCTGGAAGTGATTCACCCCGACGTCATTTATTTAAAACGGGAAGTGGGAGATGCAGTGGCGGAAGTAGCGATGCAATATAACGACAGCTACAACGAAGTGATCCTTTCCTTTGCCAATAATATCCACACCGTGGACGGCGGCACCCATGAAACCGCTTTTAAAAACGCCTTGACCAAGGTGCTCAACGAATATAACCGCAAGCACGGCCTGATGAAGGATAGCGACCCCAAATTGTCGGGCGAGGACGTGCGGGAAGGGCTCACCGCCATTATTTCAGTCAAACTCACAAACTGTGAGTTTGAAGGTCAAACCAAGGGCAAGCTGGGCAATCCTGAAGCCAAGCCTTTGGTGGAAAAGATGGTCACTGACTGCCTCACTGATTATCTGGAAGAAAATCCGGCGGTGGCAAAGGCGATTTTTGAAAAATCCTCCACAGCCCAAAAAGCCCGGGAAGCAGCCCGGCGGGCTCGGGAACTTACCCGAAAGAAAAATAATATTTTGGACTCCTCTTCCCTGCCGGGCAAGTTGGCAGACTGCTCCGACCGGGATGCCACCTATACAGAAATCTTCATCGTGGAAGGCGACTCCGCCGGTGGCTCCGCCAAAGACGGACGGGACCGCCGGTTCCAGGCCATCCTTCCCTTGTGGGGCAAAATGCTCAACGTGGAAAAGGCCAGATTGGAACGGGTGTACGGCAATGAAAAGCTGATGCCGGTGGTCACCGCTTTGGGCACCTCCATCGGCGAGGATTTCGACATCACCAAACTGCGGTACGGCAAGATCATCATAATGGCCGATGCCGACGTGGACGGCTCCCACATTCGGGCGTTGCTTCTCACCTTCTTTTTCCGGTTTATGCCTCAGCTGATCGAGGAAGGCCACATTTATCTGGCTCAACCTCCCCTGTTTAAACTCACCCGTGGTAAAAAGGTCCGGTATGCCTACAGCGACCGGGAACGGGACGAGTATATTCAGGAACTCAGCGGCGGCAACGAAAACAACAAGGTGGACATTCAGCGCTACAAAGGCTTAGGTGAGATGGACCCGGAACAGCTTTGGGAAACCACCATGGATCCCGAGCGTCGGGTGATGTATAAGGTGGAGATGGAGGATGCGGCCAGCGCCGACGAGATCTTTACCATTTTGATGGGAGAAAAGGTAGAACCACGCCGGGAATTCATTGAAAAGAACGCCAAGTATGTGCAAAATCTGGATGTTTGAGGTTTGTGGTTATGAAAAAGAAAGAAAAGAGCCAGGAGGAACAGATCCTGGACGAAATGGAAGCGGTTCAAAAGTCTTACGATGAAGTCAACGAGGTTTTGAACCAAGAAGCAGAAACAAAAGAAGTGGCTCCTTCTTCTCCGGAAGAAAGAAAGCCTACTCCGGAGGAAATTCAAGCGGGCGGTATGCTCAATGAAGATCCTTCCCCCGATGCAGCAGATCAAGGCGTTGTGGCAGACAACTATAAGGACACCCCGAAGTTGAAGGTCGATACCCAACAGGATGCCGAGGAAGATCATGGGGAAGGAATCCACCTCCAGTATGGATTTACCGGAGAAGAAGCCAAGGAAGCATTGAAGATCTTCCAGAAGTACACCATTCGCAAACGGTATTTGATTTATTTCTTGATTTTGGCCGTGCTGCTGATGTTTTATCTCTATAACATTATTTTCCAAAACGGCAGTCAGGTGAGTATGTTTATTGCGGTGGTCTGCATTGCGGTGATGTGCTTTATTGTTTATCTGCCTCACAGCCACATCAAGCACACTGTTTCCGCCATCGACGCCAATCCTTATACGGAAGATTATGAGATGACGGTATACCAGGATGGCATTCGCATGGGCAGCGGGGAAAACGCCAACTTTGTTCCCTACGGCAAAAAGAATTTTCGCTGCTGGGAAACAGAGGATCTATTTATCATCGGGCATGAAAAGCAAAGAGTGTTTATCCTGCCCAAGCGCTGCTGCCCTGAGGAAGTGATGGAGCCCCTCATCCAGCGGATGAAGGAAGGGTTTGGAGAAGCCTATCAGGAAGTGACTGGGAAAAAGTAAGGAGGAGGGCCGGTGGAATTTACCTATTCCTTGACCCGAGAACAGATGAAAATAGGGCTGCAGTATTATCTGCTGTGGCGATTTTTCGGGCTGCGGGTGGCATATTCCCTGTTTGCGGTTTTGCTGGCGGCAGGAAGTTGTTTTTACGGGCTATGGTCCTCCCACCTGCCTTTTTTGGCGGCATCCGGATTTTTGCTTTTGACCATTCTGCTGCTTTGGCTGATGCCCTTTTCGGTGCAGAATGACTTTTCCCTGCCGGAAGAAGAAACGGTGCGTTTTTTATCCAGGGGGATGAAACTCAATGGACGGGCCAGGCTGATCTCTTATAAGCGGTACATTAAATTTGCCCTGGAAAAAAAGGGGCTGCTGATTTTAGGAGGAAAGCACTCCACTCTGATTGTGATTCCCTGTGAGGTACTGGGGGAGCAGTTGGAACCTATCAAACAGCAGCTGGAAAAGAATGGGGTTCGTTGTCATTGGAGCAAGAAAACTCCTTCCCGGACAGAAGATAGTTTGAGGTGAAGATATGTATAATACGGAAAACAGTAAGGTATACTCGGTAGACATTGAAAAGGAAATGAAACAGTCCTTTTTGGCCTACTCTATGTCGGTCATTGTCTCCCGGGCGTTGCCGGATGTACGGGATGGATTAAAACCGGTGCACCGCAGAATTTTGTACGATATGTATATCAACGGACTGTTTCCGGACCGGAAGTACTCCAAGTGTGCCGCTACGGTAGGTGACGTGTTAGGTAAATTCCACCCCCATGGCGACGCTTCGGTGTACGACGCTTTGGTGCGTCTGGCTCAATGGTTTTCCATGCGGTATCCCATGGTGGACGGCCACGGCAACTTCGGCACCATCGACGGAGACCCTCCGGCTGCTTACCGGTATACCGAATCCAAGATGGCTAAGATCTCCATGGAGATGCTTACCGATATCAATAAGGATACGGTGGACTTTGTTTCCAACTACGACGACACCATCAAGGAACCCAGCGTTCTTCCCTCTCGTTTTCCCAATCTGTTGGTCAATGGTTCCACCGGCATTGCGGTGGGTATGGCCACCAACATTCCTCCTCATAATTTGGGAGAGGTCATTGATGCGGTGGTCTTTTTGATGGAGCATCCCGACGCGGAAGTGGCGGAGCTGATGGACTTTATTAAAGGACCCGACTTCCCCACCGGCGGCGTGATTATGGGATATTCCGGTATTCGGGCTGCCTATGCTACCGGACGTGGTAAAATCATCCTCCGGGGCAAAGCGGAAATTGAGGAATATGGCAAAAACAATGCCCAACAGCGGATTGTCATCCGAGAAATCCCCTATATGGTGAATAAAACCCGGCTGATCCAGTCCATTGCCGGTTTGGTGAAGGATAAGCGGATTGAAGGCATTTCTGCTCTGCGGGATGAATCCGACCGGGACGGCATGCGGATTGTACTGGAGCTGAAGCGGGACGCCAATGCTCAGGTGATTCTCAACAATTTGTACCACTATTCTCAGCTTCAGGAGACGGTGGGTGTGATTATGCTGGCCTTGGTAGACGGCCAGCCCAAGATCCTTACCTTGAAGCAGATTTTGGAACACTATATCGATTTCCAGTGCGACGTGATCCGCCGTCGGACCAAGTTTGATCTGGAAAAGGCCCAAGCCAGAGAACACATTCTGGAAGGCTTGAAAATCGCTATTGACTTTATCGATGAAGTGATCCGGATTATCCGCAGTTCCGCCGACCAGCCTGCCGCCAAGATTGCTTTGATGGAACGGTTTGGCCTTTCCGATTTGCAGGCCGGTGCCATTGTGGCCATGCGGTTAGGTCAGTTGTCCGGTTTGGAACGGCAGAAGATTGAAAGCGAATTAGCAGAGGTCCAGGCAAAGATTTTGGAGTACCAGGCTATTTTGGCAGATCACGGGAAAGTGTTGGAGATCATCAAAACTGACCTGTTAAATCTCCGAGACAAATATGCCGATGAACGCCGCACCTCCATTGAAGCTATTTCCGGCGAAGTGGACATTGAAGATCTGATTCCGGAAGAGGACTGCGTGGTGACTCTCACCCACTTCGGCTACGTGAAGCGGATGACGCTGGACACCTATAAGACCCAGCGCCGGGGCGGCCGGGGAATTTCCGGTATGACCCAGCGGGAAGAAGATTTTACCGAAGAGCTGTTTATCAGCTCCACCCACGACTATGTGCTGTTTTTGACCAATAAGGGACGGATGCACCGGCTGAAGTGCTATCAGATTCCGGAAGGCAGCCGTACGGCAAAGGGCACCAATGTGGTGAACCTGTTGGAGTTGGAGCCGGATGAAACCATTGCTTATATGATCAAAGTCCATGACTTTGAAAAGGACGGTTACCTGGTGATGGTGACCAAAAAGGGCATTATCAAGCGGACCCGGCTGGATGCCTATAAAAATGTCCGCCGCTCCGGCTTAATTGCTATTTCTCTGGATGAAGACGATCAGCTTGCCTTTGCAAAACTCACCAATGGGCATCATCAGCTGCTGATTGCCACCAAACTGGGAATGTGCCTGCGGATGGATGAAAATGATACCCGTCCCCTGTCCCGGACTGCTCGAGGCGTGCGGGCGATCCAGCTTCGGGAAGGCGATGAAGTGGTGGGTCTAGCCCGGCTGCGGGATCACGCCACCGTAATGACCGTTACCGAAAAGGGACAGGGCCGTCGCACCAAGGTGGAGGATTATCCCATTCAGCGCCGTGGTGGTTTTGGACGCACCAACTACAAGGTCAACGAGAAGCGCGGCATGGTGGCTGGCATCAAGGTTGTGGACGAAACCGACGACTTGATTATGATTTCGGATGACGGCATTATTATCCGGATCCGAGTCAGCGATGTAGGCATTATGTCCCGGTATGCCGGCGGGGTGAAGGTGATGAAGGTTGCTCCCGGCAGCAAAATCGTCAGCATCGCTCGGGCGGAATACGATGAAAATGCTCAGGTGTCTGAAGTGGAGACTGACACGGAGGAAGAAAGTCCCGAAGCATTGGAACAGATGCAGCAGGAAGAAGAAGTGCAGGAAACCATGGAAAACACCGAACTTTCGGAAGAATAAAGAAGCAAAACAGCAAGCGACCGGATTTTGTCTGGCGTTTGCTGTTTTTCCGTGAAAAAGGAGACAAAGCGGAAAAGTTTTCAACAACTTATTAGCTGATTGTTGAAAACGAAGCGCTTTTTGTAGGTATCCCCAAGATA
>DXWR01000263.1 GCA_019416775.1 Oscillospiraceae bacterium
GGATCTTATAGTATTGGCAAGCCGCCTCCACCGATTCCCCGGAAAGGTTCATAAAGGTCTGGGGCTTGAGCAAAAGGCAGCGTTTCCCGGCAATCTCCCCCTGACCCATCAGCCCTTGAAATTTCCGCTTTGCCACTTCAATACCGAATTCCTTTGCCACTGCGTCCAGCGCCCGGAAACCGGCATTGTGCCGGGTGCCGTCGTATTTGGGGCCGGGATTGCCCAGTCCTGCAATGAGGTAATCGAAGGTTGATTTTCCAAAAAATCCCATAATCTTTTCCTTTCTGGCCTGCGCCAAAAAGGCCGGGTTTTGTCCACCCAGCCTGTATTTCCTGTTTACTTCTTTGGCAGCTCTTTTTCGGTAAAAAGCACCACTCCTGCCCGGCGCAGCTTGGCGGCGAAAATTCCATCCCCTGCTGTCAGGGCGCCGGTAAAGCTGCCGTCATAGATCTGTCCCACACCGCAGGAAGGGCTTTTGGCCTTCAGCACGGCCCGTTTGCAGCCCGCTTCCATCACCCGGCGCAGCTCCCGCTTTGCCCCCGCTTCAAAGGCAGAGGTGACGTCGGTTCCGGTGTTGTCCACCACCCGTCCATCGGATTGAATTTCCGCCGGGGGGCGGGGACGGGGCAGTCCTCCCGCCGTTTCCGGACACACCGGGAGGATTTCCGCTCCCCACTCCTGTAAAAAGTCCAGCACATCCTGGTTGCGGTTGTGGTCGCCGTTATATTTGCAGCAATGCCCCAGCAAACAGGCGCTGACTGCGATCTTTGCCATGGCGTTACTCCTCAAAGGTGATCTTGCCGTTTTCATCCACTCCGGCAATTTTCGCTAAGCTCTCCACTCGGACGCCTCGCTGCCGCAGCAGCCTGCCTCCCGGCTCAAAGGATTTTTCAATCACAATCCCGGCGCCCACCAAAGTGGCCCCAGAAATCTGCACCAAATCAATCAATCCGCTCATAGCCCCGCCGTTGGCCAGCACATCGTCCACGATCAGCACCCGGTCGTCTCGAGTCAGCTCCCGCTTGCTCACCAAAATGTCGTACACCATGTCGTGGCGGTAACTCTTCACTTTGGAGCGGAAAAAGTCAGACGGGTAATTTTCCGGGTGACGGCTCTTTTTGGCCACCAGCACCGGCACGCCAAACTGCACCGCCGTCAAACAAGCCACGCTAATGCCGGAAGATTCAATGGTAAGAATTTTATTAATCTGACAATCCCCAAACCGCCGGTGAAATTCCACGCCGATTTGCTGCATCAGATCAATGTCGATACGGTGGGTCAGAAAATGATCCAAGGACAAAAAATGCCCTTGCTGCAATCGACCTTCCCGCAAAATCCGACGTTTCAGGTACTCCATTTTCCCCACACTCCTCTATTGTCCTTACCCCCACATCATGGTCAGCGGGGGGATCAAAGCAAACACCAACATCAGCCCGCAGGCAATCAGCGCGATGACACGAATCGTCTTTTTCCGGCCGTCCTTGCGTTTTGGTTTCATGACCATACTCCTTTATGCTGTATTCTTTTTTATTTTACCACAGCCCACCTGCAAATGCAATTCACGCAACAAAATGAAGGTATATTTTTCACAAATCCGGCAAAGATATCCGGGAAAGGAGAGACGCATTGTGAAACTTACGCCGCAGCAATACGACGCTATGATTCAAAAAACGGTCCCCGTCACCAAGAGCCGTCAAACCATCCCCGCCGCTTTTTTGGTGGGGGGATTGATCTGCGTACTGGGCCAAGGACTCACCGATCTGTACAAATTGTTTTTAGACCAACAGCAGGCCTCCACCCTGGCTTCGGTGACCCTGGTTTTTCTCTCTGCGCTGACCACCGGCCTGGGACTCTATCCCAAACTAGCCAAGTTTGCCGGAGCCGGCACCCTGGTCCCCATCACCGGCTTTTCCAACGCTGTTACCAGTCCTGCCCTGGAGTTTAAAAGCGAGGGCTTTGTGCTGGGGCTGGGAGCCAAGCTCTTTACTCTTTCCGGTCCAGTGATTGTCTATGGGATCGTAACCTCTATCCTCTATGGAGTGCTGTACTATTTTACGGGTTTAGGAGGATAGATAGAAGCTCCATTTACCCCAATTTTCACCGAAAGGAGAATCTTCTATGCCCATCGCCCTTGGACGAAGCACCTTTGCCATGAATCACCCTCCTTCTATTCTGTCCAGCGCCGCCGTCGGCGGGAAAAAGGAAGGGGAAGGGCCCATGGCCCAATGGTTTGATGAAATCCAAAATGACACCACCTTCGGGGAAAAAACTTGGGAAAAGGCGGAAAGCCGGTTTCAACAGCGAGCCTGCGAATTGGCTCTAAAAAAAGCGAAAATAACGCCGGAACAGGTCAAATTGCTGCTGGCCGGAGACCTGCTCAACCAGTGCATCAGCTCTTCTTACGGAGTGAAAGAACTGTTGATCCCCTTTTTCGGGTTGTACGGCGCCTGCTCTACCATGACCGAAGCCCTGGCTTTGGCGGGGCTGCTGGGGGACAACGGAGTCATTGATCCCATCCTGGCGGTGACCAGCTCCCACTTTTGTTCCGCCGAACGGCAGTTCCGCTATCCCTTGGAGTACGGCGGCCAGCGTCCTCCCACCGCCCAGTGGACTGCCACCGCTTCCGGCGCCGCCCTGGTAGGCAAGTCCAGCAAGCCCCCGTATTTGAAAGCGGTGACCATCGGCACCATCCAGGATTTAGGAGTTCACGACATCAACAACATGGGGGCGGCCATGGCTCCCGCTGCCGCCGCCACCTTGCTCACCTTTTTCCAGGATACCGGCACCCAGCCCCACCAATACGACGGCATCTTTACCGGGGATTTGGGGCAGGTAGGCACCAAGCTGTTTTACCAGCTTCTGGTCCAGCAGCAGGTCAATGTCACCTCCATACACCAAGACTGCGGCTGTTTGATCTTTGATCTCAAAACCCAGGATGTCCATGCCGGAGGCAGCGGCTGCGGCTGCGCCGCTTCCATGGGTTGTGGGTATCTCATGCGGCAGCTGGAAATGGGAAAACTCCACCATGTGCTGTTTTTGGCCACCGGGGCGCTGATGTCCACGGTAAGCTGCCAACAGGGCTGTTCCATTCCCTGCATTTCCCATTTGGTCTATCTTTCCACCGATCCCACGCCGGTGTTCCAAGGAGGGTAAGAATGCAGTACTTTTACGTCTTTTTGGTGGGAGGCGCGCTCTGCGCCATTGGTCAGATTTTAATCGACTACACCAAGCTCACCCCCGCCAGAATTCTCACCAGTTATGTGGTAGCTGGGGTCATTCTGGGAGGACTTGGCATTTACCAATATCTCATCGACTTTGCAGGAGCGGGAGCTGCCGTGCCTCTGACCGGTTTCGGCAACCTGATGGCCCAAGGAGTCCGTGATGCGGTGGACCAATACGGCCTGATCGGGGCGCTGATGGGCGGCTTCACTGCCGGAAGTGCCGGGCTGGCCGCCGCCATTCTCTTTGGCCTGCTGGCGGCGCTGGTGTTTAAGCCAAAAGATAAAAGCTGAAAAATGCGCCCTGTACAGAGAACCTTTCTCCCAACAGAGCGCATTTTTCATAAAAGGGAATGCCGCGTCAACCGCCTGCTTCCAGCACGGTAACTCCGGAAAAGCCCATTCGGTTCACCCAATTTTCTACCTGTTCCAGAGTGGTGAGCTCCGTCAGCTCTTCTCCAAACATCGGCTGTCCTTGGACAAGCGCCGTGCCGTCCTCTCCGGGAAGGATAGACACGAAACAAGCGCAATTCGTGCCGTATAAATAAAGGTAATACAGCGGTTGCTCCAATCCCGGCGCTGAAATGCTCCAATCCATGGACACCAAACTGGACGCCGCCGCCGCAATATTGCCGCCGTCGCTGCTGTTGGCAGTGGTGGCAAAAACACCTGCCGCCCGCTGCACCATAAAGTCCTGCCAAAGCCCTGTCGGACTGCCATTGCCCATCGGCACTGCCTGCTCCAAACCGTCCAGCTGCACCACCAGCACCGGTTCCTCCATCTCCTGCTCCCCATACTGTTCCAACAGCTCCAGTGCTTCTTCCGACGAGTCCGCCAGGGGAGAGGATGGACTGTCTGCCGCCAGACTCTGCATCTGCCGGTTCAATTTCATTCCAACCTGAAGGTAATTCACGTCCCCTTCCGGCGTCCGATCCCAGTCTGCCTGAGAAGAACAGCCGCAGAATAACATCAGCCCTGCCGCAAGCAGCGCCGCCAATCTGCATTTTCTTTTCATCCTGTTTCTTCCTTTCCAAAAAACTGCCTGCTCCAGAGACAGAACAGGCAGCATGGTAGTTTCATTACCGAATCCGAATCCGGCCGGAAAGGGAGAACTTGACGAATTTATACTCGTCGGTGAGGGTGTTCTCCGGCGCACCGGGCTTATCCGCAAAGTTCCGCACACCCAAGAACTGGGCGGGGGTAGTCATCAAACGGTTGCCGTCGATGTGACGGTGAGGGCCGTAAAGATTGAAGGTGTTGGGCACCAGTTCCAGCCGGAGAGTGTGCTCCTGATTGGCGGAAATATGCTCCACCGGAATGATCCAACGGGTGCCCCAGGTGTAACCCAAGAACTCGTTGTCCAAGAACACCTTGGCGGCGTCGGCAGCAATGTCGGTGAGGTGGATCTGGGCATGATCCAGATCGGTGTGCACCTTAAACTGCTTGGTGGCGGTAATGGGCTTGCTCACAAAGGGGAAGCCCGCTTCCAGCAGGTTGCCGCCCTGAAAGGGAGCATAGGGGGTCAGATAGAAATCATACTTGGTTTTCAGCTGAGTGTAGGCCCGTTTGCCAAACTGGGTATACCCAGTGTTGTTCTTCACCAAGAACCGGCCGTTAAAGAAGGCAAAGGGCTGTTTTTCCTTGCAGCCGGACACATCCACCTTCACCAGCTGTTCCTTGCCGGGGACAAACATTTCCCGGGTAATGGGATAGATGTCAAAGCCGTTGCGGTTGCGCCGCTGGCTGACCAGCTTGGCCCCATTGAAGTAGGCCCCTGTCACCTTGTCGGAGATGGACAAGGTCATGGGGAACATATCGTCGGTGAACTCCTCCACTTGGATGGGGCATTCCAACGTATCCCCGTTGGCAGTCCACTGCATCAACAGCTTATTTTCGATAGGCGGGGCAAACTGCCAATCCTGCTGTTCCAAATCGATGGCGTTGTTCAGCTGATACAGGGCCGCATTGGGGCTGGTGTACCGCACCAGGTAATCCTGGCCCTTCACCACCTTGTAGTCCTCATAGCTGACCACCTGTCCGCCGCCCTTTACAAACCGGTCCAGCAGATCCTTGCCCTTGCCGGTCCAAACCAGATCGTCGCTGACCACCAGGCGGGTGTAGCATTCCTTGCCGATGGTGAGCACGCCGTCCCGGACGCTGCCGCATTCCTCCACCAGCTTTTCGTCGCTGAGGTGGAACTGGGCCTTGAAATTATACAGCTCGTCGCAGATCTCCACCACGCTGTTGCTGATCCGGGCCGCTTCGGAATCGGAAACGTTCTCTCCGTTGTACTCGTTCATCTGTGACAGCTGATCCGGGGTGAAGTTGGCCATAACCCCGCGGGTGGGGCAGATCAGCAGGCTGGTGACCCCGTCCTTGATCCGAGTGTTGGTGTGATTGATATCGTCAATCAGACTGGGGGTCACATCCCGCCACAGCATATGGGTGGGCACCGAAGCCGGCCAGTCCCGAATGCCGTCGGCGGTGAAGGTATACATATGGCTGTGGATCAGCGCCTTGGTGATGCCGTGGCTCTTCAGCCAAAGCATATACCGTTCAAAGTCGCCGGGAGTCATGCCATAGCCGCCGCCCACCAAACTTTCCGCAATGGATTCCCCGTTGGAGAACTGGGCGGAAAGACTGGACATAATCCGAGGATAGAAATGATTTCCCGGCACCCGTCCGCAGCAATCCATACCGGGCACCGCCACATAGCGCAGAATGTTAAACACGCTGCCGCAATAGGTCAAGGAGAACAAGGGGTTTTCCTCGCCCTTCACATGGGCGGCAAACAGCTTGCCATGATTGGTGCACCAACGCTGCAGGGGTTTGTAATAGTGTTCTGCAAGCAAGTCAGACAGATTTTCCCAATACCAGATCCGGAACTGGCCCGCTCCTTCTCCGTCTTCAAAGAGAAGGTGGAGCTTGTCCTGGATCTCGCCCCCTTGCTGGGCGGAATACCGGGCAGGCATTTCCTGATACCAGGGGATCCCGCCGCATTCCCGACAGCTGCTCTTTTCCTTGGAATCAATAAAGCCCACTTCGTCAGAAAAGAATCCGGAGATGTACTCAAAGGCATCCTCATCCAGCATAGCGGCGTATTTGTCCAAGGCGTAGCGGATCATCAGCCGGGTGTCGGACAGGCTCAAGGAGTTCACCGCATGTTTGGTCTTGACCTCCACCTGGCCGTTATGGAATTCCAACCACTGACAGGTAAGTTCCGGGTGTTCTTTCATGATGATCTGCCGGGTCAAGGTGTTTTCCACATAAAGCCAGAAGCTCAAATCCAACTCTTTGGCCCGCAAAATCACCTGATTGACGATGTCCATGTATTCGTCACTTAAAAAGGCCGGCACATTGGTATAGTGCCGCAGCCGCAGCATCACACCTTGAATGCCGCGCTTTTTCAGCCGCTCCAGCTGTTGCAGCATCCGGGGCAGCTCCATGTCGTTATTGATGGCCCAAAGGGATAAAAATTCCAGTTTTTCCTGACGCATAGGTCTCCTCCTCCGGCACAAAGCAAATTTGCCTTTAATTTACTCCTTCTATTATAGCGCCCCTCGCTAAAAAAGAAAAGGGGGAATTGTAAAATTCTAGGGAAAGTTCCCAGTCAACTGAGGGGAAAATTTTTATCAATATTTTCCAAATTTTTTTGCAATTCCGTCTTACCAACATAGTTGCTGAGGGCTGTCAATTTATCCACACTTTCCATACACTGCATGGTCAAAGTATTGAAATACAGCTTATCCTCCAGCTTACCGAAGGGTTTGGCCGTTTTTCCGGGATCCAAAAAGGGAGTGAGTTCCCGGCTGGTATATCCCAACCGGATTCGGCGGATGGAATCACTGAGATTATCTAAAAATTGAGTGAGCATCACATTGTCTCGGCGGTCAAAGCGGTTTTGCCGGTGGTAAAGATAGCTGTACATCTGCTCCATTTCTTCAACGAGCTTTTGATGGAGGGGAAGCATCTGGCTGTAGTACTCCCGTTCCTCCGGCTTCAAATCATTTTTCAAGGACTTGGTGATCTCCTCACTGACCAGATTGGACTGCACCATCAGATCCCGGAACTGGTTGAGGGCTTCCCGTTTGCCGGCATCGGTGCGAATCAGCCCCACAATTTCCAGATCAATGTCAAAGAGCTGCCGAACCGTTTTCCGAAATTCCGTTTTGGCGGTATTGGGCAGTAAAAACCGGTTAGCCAAAAAGGTGGTAGCCGCCGCCAGCAGCACATACACCAGCCGAAGCAAAATGGCGGCGTCCAGATTCAGATACAAAGTGGAAATGGCCATGGCATAACAGGTGGCGTACATAGGCATGGTCCAGGAGGTCACCGGGGCGTAGTACATCAAACAGGTCATCAATACCACCACCAGCACCCGCCCTCCCATAGAATGGACCAGACTCATCATTACAAAACTCACTGCCAGCCCCGCCACCGTGCCCAAAATTCGGTTGTTGATTTTTAACAGGCTTTCTTCAGCGTAGGGCATCAGCATCAAAAAGGTGGTCATAGGGTACCAATAGGCGTGTTCCCAGCCGGTGATCTTGCAGAAAGAAAAGGTGACACAGAGCACCACCGCCAGACGCAGGGCAAACCGCACCTGAAATTGATCCCACTGAAAATATTGTTTCCACCGGGCTTCTCCGTCCTTCTTTTCCGGGACCCGCCAATTTCCTTCCTTTTTCAGACGGGTACGGTAAAAGTAAGCCTTTTCCCGCTGCATCAAGCAGAATTCCAGCAGCCGCAAAATCTCTTGAATGGCGTCCTCTTCTTCCATACAGGGAAGGCGGTTAAGCCGGGCAAAGCTGCGGATGCTGCGCACCAACATCCGGCGTCCCGGCTGGTTAAAGCCTCGGGCAGCCTGCCCCAGCAAGCCGGAAAGTTGGTGGTAAAATCTTTTTTCTCCTTCCAGCAGGGAACGGCGGGAACTGTAAAAAGTGCTGACGAAATAATGAAACCGCTGGAACAAAAGCATACACCAATAATTGATCTTGCCATAATCATCCGCCAGATAGGAAAAATTCCTAGAGCTGTACACTACGCGGCTCATATGAGCCATCATGGGCGGAAAAGCATCTCTCTCTTGAGAAATATCTTCTCCATTGGCCAGTTTTTCCATCTCCAAAGAAAGAAGCTCCAATCCCCGGCGCACGGTGGCATAGTCCCGCTTTTTCCGGATGCGGCGGCTGTGCAGCCACAAAAACAGGGTGACCATACAAAATCCGTACAGCATCACCACCAGCTCCATAGCCAGGTGAGACAAAGGCACCGGGGTCATCTGGAAAAACACAAACTCCATGCCGTAAACGAAATAAGATTTTGGGTTGAATTTATCCGAAAGCAGACCTACCACCAAAAAGGGCACCGCCAAGTTCAGCAGAGCGCACAGGGGCAGATTGATGGTAGCCAAAAAAGCTGCCAGACACACCAAAAGCAGGATACAATAAGTGCGCAGCAAACCTCGAAGGGAAAATTCCTGGGTGTGGCGTTGACGGAATACCAGAATCAGCACCGGGGGAATGATGATATAGTTCACTCCAAAAATTAACCAAACCGACAGGATCAAAAATAGGGAAACTAAAATGGTGGGATAGGATTCCAGCCAACGTTGCCGGGAATGCAGAACCACGTCCTTAATCCGCCGGCGCAACAACGAACGGGCCAAATGCCGCTTGCGCCGCTTCTGCGCAGAAGCAAGGGAATTTGAAGGCATAACAGGACCTCACAATGCAAACGGAATATTTCCGCTGCCAAAACTGTGTCCAGTATAACACATTTTCCAGAAAAAAGCATCTTTCCGCCCTCGGTTTTGGTTGCACTTTCCCTGGTTTATGGTACAATGATGGACAGAGCAAGATTTCTACCGATCTTTGCAAAGCAAAGTTGAGGCCATGCTGTTTGACCGCAAGGATAGGAATCGGCAGCTTTTGTGAAAAGCAAACGCTGCGATTGCGATCCCGCTTTGCTGCCCAAAAGGCAGGAGCGGCATTTTGCCTAACCGTGAAAACAGCGGATGCTTATCGTTAATATCAACAGGGAGGCGAATTATTTCATGGCTCAATATTTTACCTTGGAGCAGGGCAGCCTGCTGCTGCGCTTTGAGATCACTGATTCCTTCCAGACCCGGCTGCTGGAAGTGACCCCTCGGGGAAAACAACCTGTTCAGGTGGCGGAAGAATCCAAGCAATGGTTTACCCCAGTAGAGCTTCAGCTCACCGGCGACACCACCCTCCAAACCACCGGCTACAAGCACAACGGCACCAAAGCCGGTTTGGAACTGGAATACGACGACCGAGAAGAATATGCCAACAACTACGGCCGTAAAATTGAAATCCACTATACCTCCTCCAGCGGCCTGTATGTCACCAGCCACATCCAGTTTTACGCCGACACCCCCACCGTGCGGTGCTGGACCCAGCTGGACAACCAAGGCACTCAGGAAGTAGGGCTGGAATACGTCTCTTCCTTTGTATACCACGGTTTAGCCAAAGGGGGCAAGCAGCCCTACTACGACAAAACCACCCTTTGGATTCCTTATTCCTGCTGGTATGGAGAATGCCGCTGGGTGGAACAGCCGGTAAGTCAGGTAGGCCTGACCCGCCTGCCCATCCATGGACAGGGGTGCTTTGGCCACAGCTTCAACCGCTTTGCCTACGGCAGCCACGGCAGCTGGAGCAGCTGTGACTATCTGCCCATGGGCATGATCCAGGATAAAGAAGAAGGCTTAACCTGGTTCTGGCAGATCGAATCCGGCGGCCCCTGGCTGGCGGAGTACGGCGCCACTCCCGGTGGATACCTCTATGTGGCCCTGTCCGGCCCCACCGAAGCGGAGGATCACTGGTGGAAAAACCTGAAACCAGGGGAAAGCTTTACCACTGTTCCCGCTGCTTTTGGAGTGGTGGAGGGAGATACTCAGGCTGCCCTTCAGGCACTGAATCAATACCGCCGGGATATGCGCCGGCTCAGCGAGGATGCCGCCCTTTGTAATGTAGTATTTAACGATTACATGAACTGCCTCATGGGAGATCCCACCGAAGAAACCCTGCTGCCCATGATCGACCGAGCAGCGGAACTGGGCTGCGAATACTACTGCATCGACTGCGGCTGGTACGCCGACGGTTACTGGTGGGACAGCATCGGAGAGTGGCAGGTCTCCAAAAAGCGTTTCCCAGGCGGCATCCAAAAGGTCATTGACTACATCCATCAAAAAGGAATGAAGGCGGGAATCTGGCTGGAAATCGAAGGGATGGGGATGAACTGCCCCTTGGCCAAAACCCTCCCCGACGATTGGTTCTTCTGCCGCCACGGCAAGCGGGTGGCTCAAAATCAGCGCTACCTGCTGGACTTCCGCAATCCGGCGGTGCTGGACTACGTTTCCGGCATTGTGGAGCCTATGATCGTAGATTGGGGCGTGGACTTCTTTAAGATGGATTATAATGTAAACACCGGTATCGGCAGCGATGTGAACAGCGACAGCTGCGGGGATGCCTTATTGGAACACATCCGTGCCGTTCAAGACTGGTACCGCTACCTCTACCACCGGTATCCCTTTTTGGTCATCGAAAACTGCGGCAGCGGCGGACAGCGGATGGACTACGGCTTTTTGCAGCTCCACAGCCTACAGTCTATCTCCGACCAAACCGATTATATCTCCAACGCCTACATCGCCAGCGTCATCGCCTCAGCAGTGACCCCGGAGCAGAGCGGCTGCTGGGTGTACCCCTATGAAGATGAACGGGAACACGTGATCTTCTGCATGGTCACCGGCCTGCTGCTGCGGCCCTATGTCAGCGGCAAAGTGTGGCAATTAAGCCAACCGCAACTGGATCTTATGGCAGAGGGCATTGCCCTGTATAAGGACAAGATCCGTCGCCGGCTGATTCGCTCCACCCCCTTCTTCCCCCTGGGGCTGACCCGGGAAAACGATCCGGTATTGGCCTTTGGGATGGAAGATGCCAACGGCGGCTTTGTGGCAGTATTTGGGGTGGAACAAGATGTAATGACCCTTCCTCTTCCCACCAAAAAGCCCATCCAGCGGGTGAAGTGCATCTATCCAAAAAGCGAGGATTGCCGCTATTCTGTCTACCAGCAGAAACTCACCGTGGCCCTGCCTCAAAAGAAATGTGCCCGGCTATTTGAGTTTTTCTACTAAGTGTCAAACAGCGCCAGGAGGAGGCCCGTAACACTCCTCCAAAAAGTCTTCCGCCAAATCTTTGAGGTGGATCGGCTCCGGCTGTTCTTGCTGCAAACGGCCCAAAAAAATGAGCGCTTTCTGCTTGTTTTCCGTGAGATTGGGAAGGCTGCCTTTTCCCATGGCAGTCTTCCAGCGAACGCCGTACTGTGTAACCGGCTCTCCTTCGATCCGGCATTGGGTGACCATCAGTGTATACTCGGTTTTCGCCGTTGCTTTCACATCACATCTTCCCCTTTTGTTTTAAGATTTGAAGTTGAGTAGAAAAAACATCTTGGGATTTTGTAATATCCACTCCGTATTATACTCCCAGTA
>DXWR01000264.1 GCA_019416775.1 Oscillospiraceae bacterium
CTTTTTAAGCAGCCCGGCGGGGAGACGCCGGCGGGGTTTATCCAGACCTTTGGCTGCAATTTCCCGGCAGCCCTGCTGTGGCAGTTGTTTTTTGCCGGACCCCTCTGCCGTTGGCTGCTGAAAGCAGTGTTCCGCACCCAAAAGAGCCCGGCAGCGGACCGGAAGGCCAAAAACATAAACTGATTTCAGTCAGAAAAATACCGTCCGTTTTGCTGCGGACGGTAACTTTTTTGCTATTTGGGATTTTTCTCAATCCCTTTTTGGGCCAGATAGTCCCAAAACCGGTCCGAGTCGGCGTTGATCACCAGCTCTTCCGGGAAATCGATCTCTTCCAGCATCTCCATGGCAGCGGAAAACCGGCCGATGGATAGGGCAAAGTGGGCGTCGCTGTCCACGATGACCGGCACCCGGTACTTTTTGCAGAGGGCAGCGATTTCGGTGCAGTTTTTCCGGCTGGACGAGCTTTTCAGGGTGGACTCGTTGATCTCCACCAGCTTGCCCCGTTCCCCGAACAGAGGGATCAGCTTTTGGTAGTCGTAGCGAAAACTCCCCCGGCCGCTGTGGCCGATGACGTCGATGCAGGGATTTTCGCAGATCCCCAGGTAGGCGTTGGTGTTGTCCTGGACGGTGGCGCCCTGCTTGTAACAGGGAGCGTGGATGGAAGCGATCCGCCATTCCAGCTGCCGGAGCACCTCCGGCTCCAGATCCACCCGTCCGGTTTCGTCTAAAATATTGCACTCCACCCCTTTGAGGATCCGCACCCCTTCCACCACCGGCGGGATGGCGGTCAGGTTCACAAAATGCCAGAGGTGAGGGGAATCCGGCTGGGCCGGGGCGTGGTCGGTCATCCCCAGACACTCCAAGCCCACTTGGGCTGCCTGATGGATGTTTTCCAGCAGGGTGGAGTAGGCATGGGTGCTGGCGATGGTGTGGGTGTGGGTGTCTGCCATGAATTTCAAACTGTTGTCCTCCTTACCGCGGCGGAGCCTATCAGTAGGCTTCCCAGGAAGAGGTGGTTTCCTCCACCGGCATACCCAGATTGTGCATCAATTCCTGGGCGGCGTTGTAGCCCATCTTTTTCTGACGGTTGTTCATAGCCGCCACTTCCAGGATAATGGCCAGGTTCCGGCCGGGTTTGATGGGGATGGTGTGGCAGGGGATCTTTAGCCCCAGAATGGTGGCAAATTCTTCTTCCAGGCCCATGCGGTCGTACACCTTTTCCGGATCCCAGACCTCCATCTTCACCACCATGTCGATCTTTTCGCTGACCTTCACCGAGCCCATACCGAACAGCCGCCGGGCGTTGATGATGCCGATGCCCCGCAGTTCCAAAAAGTGGCGGATATTTTCCGGGGAGGATCCTACCAGGGTTTTGTTGGACACCCGGCGGATTTCCACTGCGTCGTCGGCCACCAGCCGGTGGCCCCGCTTCACCAGTTCGATGGCGGTTTCGCTTTTGCCCACGCCGCTTTCCCCCAGCAGCAGCACTCCTTCGCCGTAGATTTCAATGAGCACGCCATGGCGGGTGATCCGGGGGGCCAATTCGGTGTTTAGGGTGCTGATGATAGAGCCGGTAAAGCTGGAGGTGCTTTCGTTGGTGCGCAGCACCGTGACGCTGTTTTGCTTGGCGGCTTCCAGAATTTCCGGGAACACGTCCAGTCCCCGGGTGAGGATCAGGCAGGGGAACTTCTGCTCAAACAGCTCAAAGATCCGCTGCCGGCGGGAGTTTTCGCTTAAATCTTCCAGATAGGCGTATTCCATCCGCCCCACCACCTGGATGCGTTTGGGATCGAAATATTCATAAAATCCGGTGAGGTTCAACCCGGGACGGGAAATATCGGTACTTTGGATCATCACGTCCGGTTGGTCCGGGGGAATGTAGATTTTTTCCAGCGAAAATTCTTTGATCAGCCGAGACAGCGGCACGGTAAAACTGC
>DXWR01000265.1 GCA_019416775.1 Oscillospiraceae bacterium
GTCTATGGATTTATAGTGAAACTGTTGCAAAGGAAGTAGAAATTTGGTATGATAAAAAAGAATAGGAGGATATTGCGATGCGCGTAGATTTTCATTCTCATGTAGTGCCTGGAGTGGATGATGGTTCCCAGAATACTGATATGAGCCTTCAAATGCTGCATAGTATGCGGCAGCAGGGAACGGATTTGGTAGTGGCTACTCCCCACTTTTATATGGGACGCACCGCACCGGAAGAATATCTGGAAAAAATCTCCGATGCCTGCTATCTTCTTCGGGAAGCGATTCAAAAAAGCGGGGAAGAAGTACCCCAAATGGTGTTGGGCTATGAGGTATATTACTTTAAGGGAATTTCTCAAGCCAACTTTATCAACCTCTTTACCATCGGCAACAGCTCCTATATTCTGTTGGAACTGCCTACCCGTCCATTGACAAACGCCGATGTAGAGGACATTTACCGGATTCGAGCCAATCAGGGTTTGACTCCTATTCTGGCCCATGTAGAGCGCTATCTGGCGTTTGAGCATTTTGATTTTTTGCAGGATATGATCCGGCAAGGGGAACTGCTGGCTCAGATCAATGCAGATTCTTTGCTGCGATGGAGCACCCGGAAAAAGGCATTGGATTTTTTAAAGAGCGGCAGTGCACAGTTTGTGGGAAGTGATGCCCACAATATAGAGCAGCGCGCTCCTCGTCTGGGGGAAGCAATGGCCATGATCGAAAAAAAGGCCGGCAAAGAACTGGTGCAGCGCATTGACCGGGATTCGGAAAAATTGATCCAGGAGTGCTTGAGATAATATGAATTGGGTTATGAAACAAACAACACCTTTAGGATTATTTGATCTGCAAGATGGAACGCATTTTTTGGTTAGATCGGAGGCATAACGAGCTTCCGATCTACTTTTTTGCCCGAAACCGTCCTTGTGTTTTGCTGGGAAACTGTGTATAATGAAAATGATAAAAAAAGGAAAGGAAGGCTGGGAAGATGGGAATCCGACTGCTTCACAGTATGGCTTGCTTTGGCATGAACGCATATCTGATCCAGGTGGAGACTGATATTCTTCGCGGCCTTCCCAACTTTACCGTGGTAGGGTTGCCGGATGCAGCGGTCAAAGAAAGCCGGGACCGGGTGCGGTTCGTTTTTAAAAACTGTGGCTTTTCCTTTCCCAATGGGCGGATCACCGTTAATTTGGCCCCTGCCGATTTGAAAAAAAGCGGTTCTTCCTTTGATTTGCCCATTTTTTTGGGAATTCTTCTTTCCAGCGGACAAATTTCGGACGCAGGATTGGAGGACGCCGCTTTCGTAGGGGAATTGTCCCTGTCCGGAAAATTATCTCCGGTCAACGGAGTGCTGCCGATGGTGTTGGCTGCCAAGGAGGCGGGGATCAAAAAGATCTTCCTCCCGGCGGAAAACCAGCAGGAAGCTGCCGTGGTGCGGGATATGGAAATTTACGGCTTAGAGCACGTAAACCAGCTGCTTGGGTTTTTGGAAGGGAGAACGAAACTCACCCCAGTCCATTACGCCCAGCCAAAATCCGCAGAAGAGGTGCTGGCTCCTGACTTTGCCGATGTCAAAGGACAGCCAGTAGCCCGCCGGGCGGTGGAAGTGGCAGTGGCCGGCGGACACAATCTGCTGCTCATTGGTTCGCCGGGAGCAGGGAAGTCCATGCTGGCAAAACGAATTCCAGGCATTCTTCCTCCGATGACCTTTGAAGAATCCATTGAAACCAGCCGGATCTATTCCATCGCCGGCCTGCTCAGCAGCAAGCAGCCCCTAATCACTGTTCGGCCTTTCCGGGCTCCCCACCACTCCATATCCGCAGCAGGATTGTCCGGTGGCGGCACCATTCCTCAACCGGGGGAGATCAGTCTGGCTCATAACGGAGTACTGTTTTTGGACGAACTGCCGGAATTTAACCGGCAGGCCATTGAGGTCCTTCGTCAGCCCATGGAGGACGGTGTTGTCACAATTTCCCGGGTTCAGGGCACTCTGACCTATCCTTGCCGGGTGATGGTAGTGGCGGCTATGAATCCTTGTCCCTGCGGCTATTTTGGCCATCCTACCCGGGCCTGCACCTGTGAACGGGGTGTGGTGAGTAAATACTTAAATCGAATCAGCGGTCCGCTGTTGGACCGATTGGATTTACATATTGATGTGCCACCGGTGGATTATGACAGTTTGGCCAGCCATCAAAAGTCGGAATCTTCTTCCCAGATCCGCAAACGAGTGATGAAGGTGCGGCAGATTCAGCAGCAGCGGTTTGCCGGAAAGGGGATTTATACCAACGCTCAAATTCCTCCGGGTTTGCTGGAAGAGAGCTGTCCCATGGACGATGGGGCAAAAGCCATGCTGAAAAGCGCCTTTGAACGGTTGGGGCTGTCCGGGCGGGCTTATGACCGGATTTTAAAAGTAGCCCGCACCGTCGCCGATTTGGAGGAAAGCGATATCATCCGCCGTCCTCACATTGCAGAAGCCATTCAATATCGCAGCCTGGACCGAAAATACTGGTCCCGGATGTAAATGATCCAAGAACAGGAGGCAGAGTATGAGCGAAAAACGCAAAGGATATCTGACCTGGGACGCTTACTTTATGGGCATTGCCTTGCTCAGTGCCCAGCGCAGTAAGGACAGCAGCACCCAGGTGGGAAGCTGCATCGTAAATGAAGACAACAAGATCCTTTCTATGGGGTATAACGGCATGCCCACCGGCTGTGACGACGATGAAATGCCTTGGAATCGGGATGGGGATACCCTCAATTCCAAGTATGCCTTTGTGTGCCACGCGGAGCTCAATGCCATTTTAAATTACAGCGGCGGCAGCTTAAAGGGTACCCGGATCTACAGCACCCTTTTCCCCTGCAATGAATGTGCCAAGGCCATTATTCAAAGCGGCATTCGGGAAGTGATTTATCTGTCGGACAAATATGCCGATACCGACGGCGTCCGGGCTAGCAAGCGGATGTTTGACCTAGTGGGGATTAAGTATCGGGAATATGTCCCTGCGGGGCAAACCGTCACGCTACACCTGTAAGGAAAGGAAGAACCAGTTTGAACAATCTCTATCTCTGCGGCTTTATGGGCTGTGGAAAAACCACCATCGGTCAGGCTTTTGCCAAAAAGCAGGGCCGGAAATACCTGGATTTGGATCAGCTGTTGGTTCAGCGTCAGGGCAGAACCATTCCGGAAATCTTCGCTCAGGACGGGGAAGAAGGATTTCGGACGATCGAACAGGAAA
The DNA here is from genome assembly GCA_019416775.1 of Oscillospiraceae bacterium. GTDB lineage: Bacteria > Bacillota > Clostridia > Oscillospirales > Ruminococcaceae > Egerieicola. The sequence goes on from DXWR01000265.1 coordinate 3,234, forward strand.
CCTTGCTTTCCACCCAAGAATACAAAGGTGCGGTGATCTCCACCGGCGGGGGCATTCTCACCAAGCGAGAAAACGGCGCCATCTGCAACCGACTGGGGGTGTTGGTGTTTTTGGATCTGCCCTTTGAACTCTGTTATCAGCGGATCGCCGGGGACACCAATCGTCCTCTGGTAATGCAAAACACCAAGGAGCAGTTGGAAGATTTATTCAACCGGCGGAGAACGGTATACTTGGCGGAAAGCGGGTTGGTGCTGGACGCCACCGGTTCGGTGCAGGAGATTGTAGCGCGGCTGGAGCAGTCACTAAAAAGATAAAAGTAAAAAAGAATCCCAACGGTCTCGGTGAAGCGTCACCGAAAAGCCGTTGGGAATTTTTATTTTTTGGCTTGTACCTGAATCCGCCGGAAAGTTTCAAAACAGCGGCCGTCCGGCTGTATGGTGCGGCGTATCATTTGCTGTACCGTTTTCTCTCGAAAGGCGGATTTCAAATCTTTCGGCAGGGGTTGCAAAAAGGGAACCAGGCTGGGTTGATCAATCCAACGAATCATGGAATCTGAATCGGCAAAATACCGGTCGGCATTCACTTCCTTTACCTGAATTTCAGAAAACCCGGCTTGTTTGGCTAAGGTACGATATTCTTCCAATGTTGGCATATACCAGGGCCATGAGAATTGTGTAAAGAAAGGCTTATAGGGAATTTGATTCATCAATTCCTTCACTACCGCAAAAAAATGAGAGCAGTTTCCGTTTCCGGCAAAATTCCAAAGCAGTTTTCCATTTGGCTTGAGAGCACAGTGAGCTGCGTGCAACAACCGCCGGTGATCCAAAACCCAATGCAGAGCGGCATTGGAGAAAATCACATCGAATTCTTCTCGGAAATCCATGGCGTTGATGTCCATCTGCAGAAAAGAAAGGTTACTCCCTTCTCTTTGTTTGGCTGCTTGGATCATGCCGGCAGAAGCATCGATGCCCAATACGTTACCGTGCGGCACCAGCTGCGCTAACTGTTGGGTCAATCGTCCATCACCGCAGCCTAGATCTAAAATCGATTCCGTGCCGGAAAGGGAAAGCAAAGACATTAACTCCTGCCCCCATTGGGTTTGATGGGCAGAGGCTTTTTCGTATTGGCTGCCGCTAAATTCAAAGTGAAGCATTTGGATTTCCTTTCTTAGGATTTGGGAATAGGACACACCTGTACGCATCGTTTACAACCAATGCAGAGAGTTTCCGAGATCATGGGATATTCAAATCCCTCTTCATCCTCTATCATTTGGATGGCGTGGGCGGGGCAGATGGAATAGCAGGCGGTGCAGCCGCAGCAATCTTCTTTGGATTGATATAAAATGGGAACATTCATGGAATTCACCTGCCTGTTTCTGGATTGGTTTCTGTTGGGGCAGAAGGAGTTTGGACGTCGCTTTCCAGGATGGAGAGGAAATCTTCTCCGGCCTGAAGTTGTTGGAAGAATTGGCCGCGCTGGGAGTGTGGGGGAGAACTTTGCCGGTAACTAGGGTTTCGCTGGATCACCTGTTGCAGATCCGCCCGTTGGAACCGGATTTCATGGCTGATTTGGGAAAAGAATTGCCAGCCTTTTTGAGAATGGAGGAATACCACGGAAGTACCCTGATTGTCGTCCATGTCCGGCTGTAAGTCCCACACACCCCAGTAGTCGCCCAGGGTTAGGTCTGTGTTTCGAGAAATGGATTTAAACCGGCAGTGTGCGCAGGAGGGACGGAGATAACGGTTCTGAATAAAACCCTCCATATAAGGGTTTTCCTGTTGGGGTTGGATAGTAGCATTCCCTTGGGTGTCAGTAAACTTCCAATCATAAAGATAACGGGACCATCCGGTGGTTTTATCCCGCATATTCACTGTGGCAATCTCCTTGCCTTGCCGCTTCATGGAGGCCAAATATCCCTGCCATGCTTTTTTGGAGGGCACCCCGTGGCAGATCAAATCCACACAAAGCAGATTGGGGTAGGATTTCCCCAAAAAGGACAGCAGTCCTTCGCATTGACAGGGGGTTCCTACAAAGAGGGTTTGAACGCCTTGTTCCAGCGCTTCCTTCACCTGGGCAAAGGTGTCTCCAAGATGGGATTGCAGGTATTTGGAGCCGCGGCTTTGAGGCAGCTGGGCCAGGGAAGAGATTTTTTCATGAACCACATTTAAGTTTTCATCGTAACAGGCAGCAAAGACCACCCCTTGCTGCTCCAGTACCTTTTTCGCCAAAAGGGAATACACCCCGCCGGAAGAGCTGTTTAACCGCTCCTGGGTGTCCAGACTGTAACAGGCGTATACACTGGGCAGCTCCTCTTTGTTGGAAGCAGGGCAAGGGGAAGGAGGAAGGAGATGCAAAGATTCCCGCAAAAACTGCCAAGCTTCTTTGCGTTTTTGTTCCAGAATTTTGTACGCCTCTTCGTAGGAATGTTCAAACAGCTTTTCTTTGGAGACACGTCCGGGCATCCGATCCTGGAGCTGGAAGGTGGAAAGCAGGGTGATGATTCTGGATTCCATATCCCCTCCATTGCCGTCTCGATCGTATACCACAAAGGGTTTGTCAAACAACAGGGAAAACACAATGCCGTGAAAGCTATCGGTGCAGATGAGATCGGCGTGGTCGATAAGATCCAAAAACTCTCTCGGCCCTGTGGCGTAAGCTTTGGGCTGATCCTCCCGAAGAAGCTCACAGATTTCCAAATGGTGTTCTTCTCCTAAGGACTGGATTTCCTGCCGCACCCCTTCACTTTGACCGCCGATGAAGTATTTTAGCAAATAAGGGCGGTTTTTCTTCCGGGCGTTGGAGCGACGCTGAATCAGCCGCCATTGATCTGCGGTAAGCATCATGGTGGGGTCAATGAGTACCTGGGCAGTTTGACCGGTAAGATCCTTGACGATCTGGGCGCCGGCTTCCTCCCGCACTGAGATCCGAGGAAAGGTGGGCAGCCACTTGGCAAAGTGCCTTTTCCAGTCTTCCCGCAGGGCGGAACTGCCAAAACTGGGGGCAAGGCAGACCTTTTGTTCCGGTTTGGCAAAGGTCAGCAGAAATGCTTCCTGTTTCAGAGGGGTATACCAAACCGGATTCCATACCTGATCGCTGCCCACCACGAAGTAATCGTAACGCCCGGACAGTTCTTCCATTCCGTCTAACAGCTCCTGGGAGAAATTTAGATACTGTTTGTCAAATTTGTAAAACCGGCAGTAACGGATCCATTCTTTTTGACGGCCGGACAATTTACAAAATGCCAAGCGGTTTACGGTTCGCCGCAGGTATAGCCCTGAGATGTCCCGTTGCGGTTGGGGAACCAGAGTGTGCACCTCTGCTCCCAAAGATTTCAATACCGTGATCCCGGCGTAGTTTTGCAGCTTATTTCCGAAATTTGGCACCGGGTCGCAGATGGTGACTAAGCCAATTTTCATTTCATATCTTCTTTCTTGCAAAATTTAGGATGACAATACCGTGAAGGAAGCCGCATGCAGTGGAAGGAGGGAACTTGGAAAAAAAGGAGTTCGTGAATCGATACGACAATAATACAAAACGTCAAATATAAAAATAATATACAAATAATAAATTGCAATGATGAGCAGCACAGATTTTGAATGTCCCCTGTCA
>DXWR01000266.1 GCA_019416775.1 Oscillospiraceae bacterium
CTCTTTGGTCCGCCGGGGGAAGCACCCTCTGCATCCAGGCCATGCTGGGGCTGACCTGCCGGGAAGGAGATCTGATCCTGGCGGTGCGCAACGCCCACCACGCCTTTGCCCACGCCGCCATCCTGCTGGGAGTGCGGGTGCGGTGGCTGCTACCCCACCGGCGGGACCAGGGAGAGCTGTACGGCGCTGTCACCCCGAACGAAGTGGAACAAGCCATTCAGGAGTATCCCCAAGCCAAGGCGGTTTGGATCACCACGCCGGATTATCTGGGAGGCATGGCGGATGTGAAAGCCATCGCGGACATCTGCCACCGTAAAGGGGTCAAACTGCTGGTGGACAATGCCCACGGAGCCTATCTGCTTTACACCCACCGGCATCCTATGCAGCTGGGGGCAGATCTGTGCTGTGATTCTCCTCACAAAACCCTGCCGGTGCTCACCGGAGGGGCGTGGCTGCACCTATCCCACCAGGTTCCCTACACCCCGGACCAAGCCCGGCAAGCTATGAAGTTGTTCGGCTCCACCAGTCCCTCCTATTTAATTTTACTGAGTTTGGAGGACTGCAATCGCTATTTAGCGGGACCGGGGCGGGAAGCGTTTTCCAGACTGTTCCAAACTTTGACAGAGATGCGCCGACGGCTGGCTGCCCAAGGAGTTTCCCTGCTGCCCATGGAGGGGGATTACGCCAAACTTACCCTGGACGCTCCGGCCATGGGCTACACCGGGGAGGAGATAACCCAATATCTGGATGCTCAGGGCATGGATTGGGAATACGCCGACCAACGGTTTGTAGTGCTGATGCTCTCCCCCCAGAACACCAAGGAAGAGCTGGCGGCATTGGAACAGGCTCTAATCTCCCTGCCCAAAAAGAAACCTTTGGCCCAGCAGGAGGTTCCCTATTCCCTGCCGCCCCGACGAATGGAACTGCGGCAGGGGTACTTTGCCCCCCGGGAAGAAGTGAACTTGGAACAGGCAGTGGGGCGGATCAGCGCCGTAACCCAAAGCTGCTGTCCTCCGGGGGTACCGGTAGTAATGCCGGGAGAGGAAATCACTCCCCAGGTGTGCCGACTGCTAAAGCAAAGCGGGAAACAGCGGGTAGAAGTGGTCCGGCAGCCCCCTTCCCCGCCGGAAGTTCCAAATCGGTAAAAGAGACTACCCTGTTATATTTTTGAAAACAATCAACCCTCCCATTCCAGCATTGAGGCCGAGCGTGGGAGGGTTTATTTTACTTTCAACGAAATGCGCAAAAATATCAGATCAGCACCCCATTGCAGTGATCCAGCTCATGCTGGATGATCTGGGCGGTCCAGCCGGTAAACTTCTGGATCCGGGTTTGGAATTGGCGGTTCTGCCAACGGACTTTGATGGTTCGATAGCGCGTTGTCTTTCGGGTTCCCGGCAGGGAGAGGCAGCCTTCCTCTCCTTCAAAAGGACCCTTCTGGGACAAAATCTCCGGGTTGAACATTTCCCGGTCACGATCTCCATCCCGGAACACAATGATTCGCTTGGAAACGCCGATCATGTTGGCAGCCATGCCCACGCACTGCTCCCGGTTGGCTTGGAGGGTTTCCAGCAAATCATCCGCCACGGGAATATCCTCCTGGGTTGCGGGAGAGGATGGCCGGGCCAAAAAGATGGGGTCATGTACAATTTCTCGGATCATAAAGGTTCCTTTCTCTCAAAGACGAGGGGACAATTTTGAATCCAATGCCGGCAAACAACACCGTTATTGTATCATAAAAACCGGGCTGCTTCAACCAAAACCGGCCTCTCGTTTGGGCGGAGGGAAACTGTTTTCCGTTACCTCCTTTTCTAAAATCAAGACCGTCTCTTTTTCTTGGCAATATATGCCTATTTACCGGAATTTTGGGAAGAAACCAAGCAGGAAAGAAAGTCATTGAAACAAAAGTCCGATTGTGGTACAATGAAGAAAAGTACACTGCCTCCGGGAGGGAATCCAGATGAAACTCATTTACGCCATCATCAGCGACGACGATGTAAAATCAGTGACCAGCCACCTTAACCAGGAGGGGTTCTACGCCACCCGTTTGTCCAGCAGCGGCAGTTTTCTCCGCAGCGGCAACACTACCTTGATGATCTGCACCGAGGATTCCTTGGTGGATCAAGCCATTGACATCATTAAGGAAAACAGCTGTGAGCGCACCCTGCTGGCACCGGATTACCTATCCATGTCCGCCCCGGAAATGTCCATCCCGGTTCCGGTGGAAGTCACCGTGGGAGGAGCCACCATTATGGTGGTCAATGTGGAACGGTTTGAAAAAGCGTAATGGAACTGCTGGGAAATGAACAAGCGGTAAGCCGGCTGGAAAAGAGCCTTGCTTCCGGCCGGGTGGGCCACGGCTATCTCTTCACCGGAGCAGAAGGGACGGGCAAACGCACCTTAGCCCGCTGGTTTGCCAAAGCCATCCTCTGCACTGGGGAGCATCCTCCCTGCGGGAAATGCGCTGCCTGCCAAAAGATGGAGCGGTTTTCCCATCCGGATTACAAAGAATATCTGGGGGAAGATCGGGCCAGATCCTTCCCGGTGGAAACGGTGCGGCAGATCCGTCAGGACTGTGCTGTCCTCCCCAACGAAGGGAAAAAGAAAATCTACTGCCTGAGCAATGTGCAGAGCATGACCACCGAAGGGATGAATGCGTTTCTGAAAACCTTGGAGGAACCCCCTGCCCACAGCATCTTTTTGCTGCTCAGCCCCAGCGCCACCCAGCTCCCGGAAACGGTGCGCAGCCGCTTGGTGCAGATCGCCTTGCAGCCGCTTTCGGCAAAACAGGTGGAGCAGCTTTTAGCCCAGCGTCAGCCGGACGCCGATCCCAGTCTTCGCCATTGGGCGGCCCTGCTCAGCGACGGCAGCTTGGGACTGGCCATAAAACTGGTTCAGGAACCGGAATTCGGCACCCGCGCCCAGCTGGCGCAAAGCATCTGTCAGAACCTAGTCCGCCGCCGGGAATACCCGTTAGCTCAGGCGTTGGCGGGACTGGAAAAGGACGGGGAAGGATTTTTACAGGTCTTGCAGCTCACCCAGCGTCTGCTGCGGATCCAGCTGGAGCAGTCCGGTTCTTCCCTGCCCCAAAAGCAGGAAATCCGGGTGCTGGAACTGCTGGAACAAGCCCGCCTGCGGCTTTCCGGCAACGCCCACAAAGGACTCACCGGGGCCTGGCTGACTATTCAGCTGATGGAGGCGGTGACTGCGCCGTAAGCGCAAGTATATCAACAATCAGAAAGGAATTCTATGATCGAAATTATTGCAGTAAGCTTTCGGAATTCCCCGAAAAGCTATTATTTTTCTCCCGGAGAGGAGCAGTACCGCATCGGTGACCGGGTGGTAGTGGAAACCTCCCGGGGACAGGAATGCGGCAAAGTCTGCCAAGCCAACCGCGAAATACCGGAGGAGGAAATCCCCGGTTCTCTGAAAGCGGTACTCCGCCGGGCCACCCCGAAAGATCTGGAAAAGGTAGAGCAGAACCGCAAAAAGGAACAAGAGGCCTTCCAGATTGCCAAGCAAAAAATTGCCCAGCACAACCTGAAAATGAAGCTGGTGGAGGTGGAATACGCCTTTGACGGCAGCAAAATCCTGTTTTTCTTCACCGCCGACGGCCGGGTGGACTTCCGGGAACTGGTAAAAGATCTGGCCGGCGTGTTCCGCACTCGAATCGAACTGCGGCAGATCGGCGTCCGGGACGAAGCCAAACTGCTGGGAGGTCTGGGCATCTGCGGACGGCCTTTCTGCTGTGCCTCCTTTTTGGGAGACTTCCAGCCGGTATCCATTAAAATGGCCAAGGAGCAGGCGCTGTCCTTAAATCCCACCAAAATTTCCGGCACCTGCGGGCGGCTGATGTGCTGCTTGAAATACGAGCAATCGGTGTACGACGAACTGATCCGCTTAACCCCCCGGGTAGGAGCCATGGTGGACACCCCCGAAGGCCGGGGGCGGATTGTGGAAAGCAATGTTCTCACCGGTAATCTGAAGGTGCGGCTGGAAGAAGATCCTTCTGACACTCCGCCCAAATCCTTCCACCGGGACGAAGTGGCTCCTGCTGGAAAAGGCGCCCCGGTAATCCGACCCAAACCGGAGCCGGAACCAGAAGATGAGCTGGACTTAGAGGAGGCCCGGCAGCAGGAAGTGAACCGGAAGCTCGGTCACAAATCCCCCTACGGGCGAAAAACTTCCAGATCGGCCCAGTCCGGCAGCGAGGAAGAAAAAAAGCAACCCAAGCAGCCTCTGAAAAAAGAAGGGGGCAAAAAGCAGTCCGCCTTAGAAAAGCAGGGAAAACCCGTCCAGAAGCGTTCCGGTCCGCCCCGCCGGCGCAGCGGAAAGCCTAGAGGAAAGCGTCCGCAAAGCGGAACAACCGGCAAGGAAAACTGAAATGGACAAAAAGAAAAGGCAGCAGGCGAAGTAACAACCTGCTGTCTTTTTGCTCTATCAATCAATGAAATCCTTCAGCTTCTTGCTGCGGCTGGGGTGACGGAGCTTTCGCAGGGCTTTCGCTTCGATCTGACGGATCCGTTCTCTGGTTACGTCAAACTCCTTGCCCACCTCTTCCAAAGTGCGACTGCGGCCGTCTTCCAGGCCAAACCGCAGGCGGAGAACCTTATTTTCCCGCTCAGTCAAGGTGGAGAGCACCTCATCCAGCTGCTCCTTCAGCAGGGCGTTGGAAGCGGCGTCGGCGGGAGCGGGAGCGTCGTCATCGGGAATGAAGTCGCCCAGATGACTGTCTTCCTCTTCGCCGATGGGGGTTTCCAAGCTCACCGGTTCCTGGGCGGAACGGAGAATCTCTCGAACTTTATCCGCCGGCATATTCAGCTTTTCGGCGATTTCCTCGGCGCTGGCTTCATGGCCGTTTTGGTGCAGCAGCTGGCTGGACACCTTTTTCACCTTATTGATGGTTTCCACCATGTGAACCGGGATCCGGATGGTCCGGGCTTGGTCGGCAATGGCACGGGTGATGGCCTGACGGATCCACCAGGTGGCGTAGGTGGAAAACTTAAAGCCCTTGGTGTAGTCAAATTTTTCCACCGCCTTAATCAAACCCAAGTTGCCTTCCTGGATCAAATCCAAAAACTGCATCCCACGGCCCACATACCGCTTGGCGATGCTCACCACCAGACGCAGGTTGGCTTCGCTGAGCCGCTTTTTGGCTTCCACGTCCCCTTCCTTCATCCGAGTGGCCAACTCCACCTCTTCTTCTGCGGTGAGCAGAGGCACCCGGCCGATCTCCTTCAAATAAACCTTTACCGGGTCGTCAATATTGACGCCCTCCGCCACCAAGCTGCTTTCAATCTCTTCCGGCTCCACCGACTCGTTGGCCAGGTCTTCCTCCTGTTCAACGGCGTAATCGTCCACAATCTCCACATGGTTATTGCCCAAATTTTCGTACAGGGCTTCGATCTGATCCACATCGTAGTCCATGTCGGTGAGAAAATCGTTGATTTCCTTGGTGGTAAGCTTACCGCTGGACTTACCTTTTTCCAATAGATCGTTCATCGTCATTTTGCTGTGTTCTGCCATTGTGTATTCCTCCCCATAGGCTGCGCCCAAACAGTTTGGTGCGGCCTAAGTTTTACAGTTCCCATGAAATTGGCCGGCCGCAAGTCCATGCGGCCTTTTTAGTTTCCGTCGATTCCTCTGCCTTATCCCTGCAAGAAACTGCCGTCAACGGCGCTTTTGCGCCTTTTCCCGGCGAATCTGTTCCAGTTGCCGGGCGGTAAGCTGCCGAATCTCCTCGCTGGACAACCGGTCGTGGTAGTCCTGCAAAGTTTGAATGCAACCGGCAAGCTGTTCCGGCGTTTGGGTGAGCTGTTTGCCCTGAGCCATGATCCGGGCAATGCTGGAACACTGCTCGCTGTCAAAGCTTTGGTGGAACAAGCTCAAGCCGATGGACTCCCCTTGATGATATCCTTCCAGCAGGCGCTGATACACCCGCCGGTCAAAGGAAGAGACAAAGTATTCCGGGGGCAGCTTTTCCTCGGTTTTGGGAATCTCGGAAGGAAATTCCAACAAATAAGCCAAAATTTCCTCCTCCGCCCGGACTTGCTTGGGAAACCGGGCTTTTTCCGGGTTTACCGGATCCCGGTTCACCGCCTGGGATCCCGCCACCTTTCGGAACAGCTGTTGCTGCTGCCGGCGGCTGCGGTTTTTCCGGGCTGCTTCCACGGAGCTGCGCACCGTGTCGGTACCCAGGCCCAGCTGTTTGGCGATGCGAGCCAGATAAATTTCCCGTTCGTCCTGCCGCTCCACCTCCGCCAGTAAGGCGGCACTGCGCCGCAGGTATTCGATTTTGCCGTTGGAGGTGGTGATGTCGTACTGCCGGAGCAGTTCCTCCAACTGATAATCCATCACGTTTTCCGACTGTTCCAACAGCATTCCAAACCGGGCAGCCCCGAATTTTTTAATGTATTCATCCGGATCCTTGGCCCCCTCCATCTTCAGCACCCGGCTGGTGAGCCCAGCCTGACTGAGGATGTTCATGGCCCGGCGGGTAGCGGCTTGTCCCGGGCCATCGGAATCGTAGGCAATGATCACTTCATCCGCAATCCCCGCCATCATCCTGGCCTGTTCCGCTGTCAAGGCAGTGCCGCAGGTGGCTACGGCGTTTTCAAAGCCCGCTGCATGGACAGCAATGGTGTCCATATACCCTTCGGTAAGGATCAACTTTCGCTTCCCCGCCGCCTTGGCAAAGCCGAAGGCAAAGAGACTGCGGCTTTTTTTGTACACCACCGTGTCGTTGGTGTTGAGATACTTGGGCTTGCTGTCATCCAGCACCCGTCCGCCAAAGGCGATGACATTGCCCCGGATGTCGATGATGGGAAACATCACTCGGTTGCGAAAGCTGTCGTACAGCCCGCCTTTCCGGCCCCGTTTCACCACATCCGCCGCCACCAGTTCCTGTTCGGTATAACCTTTGCTCAGCAGGTATTTTTTCAGATTATCCCACCCGGGCAAAGCGTAACCCAAACCAAACCGGCGGATGGTGGAAGGGCGAAGCTGGCGGCTTTTTAGATATTCCAATCCCGGTTTTCCCTCCGGTTTGGAGAGGTTGTCGAAAAAGTACCGGGCCGCCAGCCGGTTGATCTCCAACACCCGATTGCGCAGCCGCAGGGCCTGATCGTCCTGGCCGTCCTCCGGCACTGTCATACCGTACATCTGAGCCAAAAACCGAATGGCGTCGGGATAATCCAGGTTTTCCGCCTTCATCACAAAGGAGATGGCGTCGCCCCCTACCCCGCAGCCAAAGCAGTAAAAGGACTGGTTTTCCGGGTAGATCACAAAAGAAGGGGTCTTTTCCCGGTGGAAGGGGCAGAGGCATTTTAAGTTCCGACCCGCCCGCTTCACCAGGGCATACCGCCCTACCAGTTCTTCCAAATCACACTGCTGCAACAGCTGCTCCACAAAACTTCTGGGAATGGACAATCGGCTCCCTCCTTTGCCTTGTAGTTTCCCCTCTATGTACTATTATACAAGACGCAACCGAAAAAACCTTTTTTCGTCCAAAAATTTTTAGATTTCCCAAGTTCTGGAAAACACCCCGCCCATTTACGGCATATCTGCGAAAAGCTCCTGAGTGACCTGGGGGGCCAGCTTCCCGTTGGACAACTCGGTAAGAGCTTTGGTAAATGGCTCCATCCGATCCTTTCGGATCCGCAGGGAGAGGATCACTTTGTCTTCAAACCGGCTGTCCCGGGTTTTAATTTTATATTGGGGCAGCAAATAGCTCACCGAGCCGTAACTGCCGTAGTCCAAGGTCAGGGTAAAGTCCAGACAGGGGGCCATGTGCAGTCGGACAGCGGCGTCCACCGCAATTTTAGCGGTATGAGCATAGGCCCGAACCAGTCCCCCAGCTCCCAGCAGGATCCCGCCGAAATACCGGGTGCAGACCAAGGCCACGTCGGTGAGCTCTTCCCGCTCCAACACTTCCAATGCGGGGCGGCCGGCGGTGCCTTGGGGTTCCCCGTCGTCGCTGCATCGTTTGATTTCCGGCAGCCCCTCTTTGGCCCGGATGATATAGGCGTAGACATTGTGAGTAGCGTCCCAGTGCTGCTTACGTTTGGCTTCGATAAAGGCTAAAGCCTCCTCTTCGGTCTGCACCGGAACAATGGCTCCCAAAAAGCGGCTTTTCTGCTGAACAAATTCATCCTCCGCCGGGGCTGCAATGGTTTGATACATGGTGTGTTACCCCCCTGAAAACAAAGGCGATACGAAGATCTTTCGCCTCGTATCGTCCTTGGGAAACCGCAGTGCGGTTTATTTCATGTTGTAGCGCTTCTTGAAGCGGTCCACACGTCCGCCGGTGTCTACCAGCTTCTGACGGCCGGTGAAGAACGGATGGCACTTGGAACAAACTTCCACTTTGATGTTTTCCTTGGTGGAACCGGTTTCGATCACATTCCCACAAGCACAGGTGATGGTGGTGTGGTAATAGTTCGGATGAATTCCCTGTTTCATATTGACACTCCTCAAACATTACTTATTCTCCACCATCTTTGTGGTGGTAAGAATTTTGCGGAAGGGCTTTGGTCATAGCCCTACGAATTGACATTATAGCACATCCATGTCAAAAGTGCAAGAGGAAATTTTTGTTTTTTGCACGTTCCTAATTTTTAGAAAGAATCAGCCTTTTGGTAGCCAATTTCCGGCAGAATGCCCGGTCGTGTTCCACAAAAACGAGAGTGGGACGGCTTTCCAAAATTAACTGTTCCATCTGCATCCGGCTCCAAAGGTCAATGTAGTTCAGGGGCTCGTCCCAAAGATAAAGATGAGCCGATTCACAAAGGCTGGCCGCCAGCATCACCTTCTTTTTCTGCCCCAGACTGTAGCCCTCCATGGGACGCTGCCAAATTTCCGGTGTCAGGTCCAATTTTTTCAGCAAGGTGAAAAACTTTGTTTTCTCCAGTCCCCGCTGCTCTGCCAAATCTTCTGGGTAGCCGGATAGATGGGAACAATCCTGAGGCAGATAGGAAATCTTCCGTTCGCTGCCTTGCCAAAACAGTCCGTCCATTGAGATTTCCTGCCCTTGCAGCAGCTTTAACAGGGTGGTTTTGCCGGCGCCGTTCTCCCCCATTACCGCCACGCGGTCCCCGGGACAGAGCTCCAGGTCCACAGGACAGCACACCGGGGTATCCCCGTAATAGGGCCGGACCTGGTGAAGCAGCATGAGCCGCGGCCCCCGCCAGGGCAAGGGGGTGAGTTTTAAGGGCGCGGCGGTTTCCAAATCCCGGAGCAGC
>DXWR01000267.1 GCA_019416775.1 Oscillospiraceae bacterium
TCTTTATTCCGGAAAATATTTGCACATTTCTCACAAAAAGAAAAAGGAGGAGGAATTTCGCAAAAACTCTTTGAAGGAAAAAAGGCGGGTCAGGCAAACATCCATCCCCTTTCCCGGCGGTTAGAACTGCTGCTCCCGGGGCTGGAGCACCGTCTGTTCTCCCCAGGCCACCATCTGCTCCGGGGTAACGCTGCCTTCATAGGTTAAGTGAACCACATAGTCCTCTTCCAGCCAAACCAATTCGCTGGCGTCCTCCTGATGGTACAGCCGTCCTTCCCGGCCGTTTACCGTCACCGGATTGGTATTCTCCCAGTTATCGTCGTTGTTGTTCCACCAGATGCTGATGGTGTGCATTGGGTTGTAATCCGAAAAGGTCCAGTTTTCCAGGGTCAGCCGGTTGCCGCCGGCATCCCGGTACTCCCATCCGAAATACTGGCTTTCCCAGTTGTCCTGAATCTCCTCTTGAAGGGTAAACCCTTCCGGCACCTGGGCGAAAGCACGCTGGGTGGGATTGTCGGAGGAGGCGGGGTTGCCGCCGATGGAGGTAAACTCCCTTTCCCATCGGGGGGTGCCGTCCTCATAGGTCCCCGCCTGAACGCGGTAGCCGGGAACAAATTCCAAGGGGCGAGTCGCAGGCTCCACCGGGTTTTGACTGTCCACCCCCGCCACCCAGGCCAGCAGGTCGTCCCGCTCCATGGCGCCGTACACCAAAACTTCCATCAAATGATCTCCGTCCAGCCACACCGCCCCGGAATACTGGTCCTCGGTGTAACAGAACACCTCCCGGCCTCCAAACTCCACCGTCTCAAAGTGGGCATAGGTCAACAGATGCACCTCATTCCGGTTCCGGGCATAGGACTGCTCCACATACACGATCTGACCGTCCTTGTAGTAGACGTCGGTGTAGCTGGTGGAATACCGGTTGGCAAAGTCGGCGGCGTCCAGCAGCTGCTCATACCCCTCCGGGGCGGCAGAGGGATAGCGGGACAAAGGAGCGGTCTGTTCCTCCCCTTCCCAAGGGCTGTTCACCTGCAGCACCGAATTGGTAATGTCGTCGTAGGAGCTGATGTCCAACAGATAGGCTTGGGGCTCCTCCTCCCGGGTGAACCAAAAAGCCAGCGCCACCCCGGCGGCAATTGCCACCGCTGCTGTGGGAATCAAAATCCAAAGTAATTTCTTCTTTTTCTTGGTCATGGGGTTCGCCTCCTTGCGCAGATGAAATAGAACGTTACGTTTCCGGCTGCTGTACTACCGTTTCCGCCAGCTCCACTAATTTCTCCGGAGTCATGGGAATGGTAGAACCTAGGGACACCATGCAGTAATCTTCCAGCCAGACAATTTCATATCCCTGGGCCTCATCAGACAGTTGCACTAGTCCCGGCTTGCCGTTGACCTGCACCTGCTGCACCTGCGGCGGTTTCGTGTCAGTGAATAAACCCAGGTTTGGAACGGCGTCGCAAAACAGGGTGAGGGAAGCACCGCTGTCATCGGAATAGGTAACGTAATGCTGGGTGTCCAAGCCGCTTTCCGGCTGCACGGTATCCTTAGTAAACCCTGCCGGGGGCGTAACGAAATCAAACCATTTCAATTCATCAGGGCGCTGTGGATTTCCCCGAACGAAATAGGCGTAATAGTCGGCGTCCTCTACCGCTTCCTCCACCAATTCAAAGGTGAATGGGGTGTAGTTGGGCTGACGGGGCGGATCATAGCGCACCCGGCTGACCCATTCCAACATCTCCTCGGTCTCCAGATACTGCTGACAGGAGAGCTTCAGCAGCGTCTGATCGTAAATCCAAAAGGCTCCGGATTCCGGTTTGTCACTTCCTGGCTGCCCTTCCCGGGAGCGGTAAAGGATCATCTTCACTTCTCCGAAAGCAGCCGCCTGATATTCCCCCAGCCCGGATACAGCGGCTCCATTTCCGGCGGCAGACTGAGAAAAGGTTAGGGTTTCTCCGGCCTGGTTTTGATACACGTCCTGATAACTGGTACTGGTGCGGTTGGCGCCATCGGCAGCATTTTCCATCTGTGTCCATTCAGAAGGAACGTCCAATGAATAAAAAGGCAGAGGCGTTGGAGTTTGATCCAATTCATAGCTTCCTTCCACCAAATATTGGTTGGGTTGGATCCGGGAAGGGACTAGCCGAGGTCCTTCCTCCCGAGTGAGCCAAAAAGTCAGCGCCACCCCGGCGGCAATCACCACCACCCCTACTGAAATCAAAATCCAAAGCAGTTTTTTCTTTTTCTTGGTCATGGCAGACCCCTCCTTTCTCAATCCAGGGCAATCTCCTTATTGTCCCGCTTCATCGGGCTGTGCCTCAGTCGGTTTAGGGACCAAACTTTCCCCTAAGGCCAACAATTCTTCTTTGGTAATCTGTCCTTCGTAGTACAGTTCCACTGTCAGGTAGTCGGTGATCCATGCCAACTTAGAGGTGTTGCCGTCCTGATAGTAAAACCCGGGCTGTCCGTTTACTGTCACATCCTCCACCGGTTGGTAGACAACCCCGTTGATGGATTCGCCTTGGATGACCATGCTGTCCAACTCCAGTACCGGGGTGGAACCGGCGTGGTTGTAAATTTGAATCCGGCCGTCTTCCCCCCGATAACGGGTGGTGTAGCCCTTCAAAGCATCGGGAGTGCGGAATACCTCCTCCTCGCTGCCGGACTGGGTGGTTTGGGAAAATCCTTCCGGGGGCACAGCAAAATCGTAAGGGGCAATGTCCTCCGGCAGTTGGGGATTGCTCTCTGCACGGAAAGATTGAATGCAGTATTCCTCTCCTTCCGGATTTCGGGCGTTGTACTCCTGGAAACTCTCCCCCCGGACCAAAGTCAAAGAGGAGGTGTAAATGGGCTCTGCCTGAGTGTAATCCACCTGGTGGGTTACCCAATCCAACACTGCTCCCTGATCCAAAACCTGAGTGGTAGTCAAACTCAACAGGGAGTTTTCATAGATCCAAACGATCTGGGTGATCTCCCCATTGCTGCCGTAATAGAGGGTGCTGTCCCCCAGCTTCCATCGAGTGGGCGTCACTCCCGCTTCAAAGTCCACCGTCACTCCATCCATGGCAAACTGCTGCTCAAAGCGGATGCAGTCTTCCTGAACTTCTTCTGTTCGGACATTGCCGAACTCAACCCAATGCTGATAGTCCTCTCCCCAAATGGAGGCAAAGTTTTCGCAATCCCACCGAACAAAATCCTCCTTTCCCAGGGTGGAGTACAGATCGGTATAGCGGTAGCTCAGAGCGTTGGCATCCTCCCGAGCGTTCAGCACCTGGGTGTATTCTGCCGGCGGGGTAAAGGTGTAGCAGGGTAAAGGACACTGAGCTTGGTCCGTGGTGATTCCCCCAGTGACCTGGTAGGAATAAACCCCGCCGGCCTGGGTGGGCCGGATCTCCTTCAGCCATGGGCCGGTGGGTTGCTGTTCCGGTCTGGGCTAGTTGGCCAGCAGCACCACAGCGGTGATAACCGCCGCCAAGACCGCTGCCCCAATCAACAGAAAAAGCAGGATCTTGCGGTTTCGTTTTTTGCGTTTTTGAAGGATCTGTTCCCGCAAGGGGGAGGTTTGGACGGTCATCTTTTTCACCTCTTACTTTTCATCCACAGTTTTGTTTGCTTTCGGGCCGCTGAATCGCCGGAACACGGTCAAGGGATGTCCCTTGCTATTCTAAAATCAACCCTTCCCCCAGTTCCAGCATGGCTTGAGGGGTGATTCCTCCTTGGTAGATCAGCTGTCCCGCTACATCCGCTCCCAGTACCACCAGTTCGGCGTAATCCGAGGTGCAGTACAGCCGTGCTTGGCGCCCATTTACCGTGACGGACTGCACCAAATCTGAGTTGTTATACTCCGATTCGGGGATTTCTGAGAAAATACTACAATTTGTATCTCCCGTTACCTGCAAATTTTGCAGTAAAATTCGGTCTCCCTGGGCATTTTGATACTCCCACTGATCCGGATACCGGCCCTGTCCCTGGAGTCCCGTTTCCGGGGAGGAAAACCCTTCCGGCAAACGGGAGAGGCAAAAGTTCCGGTGAGCGGGATCCGGATCCGGATTACCCCCCAGCTTCCAGCCGCTGGAATCCTCCGCTGTACCCCCTGCTCCGGCAGTGGTTTTTTGGTAGCTGGGAAGGAAAGTTAAGGGAGAGGTTTCCGGTACCGCAGGATGGCTGTAATCCAGTTGGCCGGCCCAGTCCTTCATCTGCTCCGGCTCCATCCGTCCGGAAACGGTGAGCTGGAACAGCCGGTCATTGTACACCCAATAAGCCCCGGACTGTTGGTCGGTGATGTAGCAAAACAGCTCCAATCTACCCAACACCGCCTGCACCGGAGTCACCTCCACCGGAAACGTGACCCGCTCCTGATTTGCCACCGGGCGTTGGGTCAAAGTCACTTTAACCCCCTGCCCTAAAAAGCAGTCGGTGTAGGAGTCGGATTCCCGATTGGCGGTAAGGGTGGAATCGGTGGTATGGTCATAGCCCTCCAAGGGGGTTACCGGATACCGGGCCAAGGGAGCCTGAGCACGCTGCTGGGGGCCGTTTTTCACCACAAATTCCGGGAGGGCATCCTCCTCATTCACCTGCTCTAAGCTGATCTGAGGCTGAACTTCCTGGGCAGGCGTGGGGGTAATCTGCTGACACAAAAACAACACCCCCGCTCCCAGCAGCAGAACCACTGCCAAGGGAATCAAAGACCAAAGCTGTTCTTTTCTTCGGGTCATGGTTTTCCCTCCTTACCGGCCGATGCCTTGGGCCAATT
Organism: Oscillospiraceae bacterium; assembly: GCA_019416775.1. Taxonomy (GTDB): domain Bacteria; phylum Bacillota; class Clostridia; order Oscillospirales; family Ruminococcaceae; genus Egerieicola. The sequence goes on from DXWR01000267.1 coordinate 4,751, forward strand.
CCAATAGATCCTGGGAGGAGATGTCCCCCACGTAGATCACTTCCAAATAGAGATAATCTCCCAATAGAACCAGCTCGGTATAATTGAGATCTTCTTCCGAAAAGCCATGGCCATGGTACAGTCTGCCTTCCATGCCGTTGACGGTGACTGTCTCCACCGTTTTATCCCCGATAGAGGAGGCACTTCCCTCGGTATGAGAGTAGATGTGTTCAAACAGGTGATGATTTGCTCCATCTGCCACACAATTAACCAAGGTCAGTGTGTCCCCTTCCCCGTTTTCATAGCTTTGAATCCAATCGGTGCGGTTTCCGGTGTCGATGCCGTCAAACTGTCCCTGAGGCATTCCTATCCAGGTATTGTCATCCAATGGCCAAAGATCTTCCACCAAGCTGGTCTGCGCGGGGGAAAAGCCCTCCGGCGTCTGCCGGAAAGAATAGTAATCCAAGGTTTGGGGCAATTCCGGATTCCCCCCAATCATCCAGGAGCGATACACTTCGCTCTCTCCCTGGGTGGTTTGCAGCCGCCGGTTTTCCCCCTCCACAAACTGCAACGGCGCAATGGGCGGAATCTCCGGGGACTGGTAATCTACCAAATTTACCCATTCCAAAATCTCCTCCATGGTCATGGGCAGGTAACACTCCAGGGTAAAAAGAGTATCTCCGACGATCCAGGCGGCTGTGGTCTGCTCTTGGTCGGAGGAATAGAGCACCTCCATTCCGGCAAACTCTACCTGCTCCACCGGTCGAGCTGGAAACCGCACTAAACGTTCCTGCACTGCAGAAGACTGGCTGAGGGTGAGGAGAGTGCCCTGAGGATTATAAAACTGATCTTCATAAGTAAAGGAAAACCGACAGGCGGTAGCGGAAGAATCCACCCAATGAGTGTATCCCTCCGGCGCACCGGTGAGCCGATACCGTTCCAGGGGAAGCCGAGGCGTCCCTAAACCATTTTGCACCATGTATACCGGATCACTGATGTCGTCGTATTGACTAATGTCCAGCAGGTACCGTTGAGGCGGTTTTTCCTGCCCCCACAGCAGCCAGGCTGCCGTCCCGGCCGCCAGCAGCACCACCGCCGCCAAAATGCCGAAAAACAAAGCTTTTCGTTTTTTGCTCCACGTTTTGAACTTCATCCTGCAATTCCCTCCTTAGCTGCCCATCAACGGACGGCAGCGCTCCAAACTTTGGGCGTATTCTTCCAAACGTTCCAAGGTGCCGGTTCCGATATAGGCGGTGTAGGACAGCCCTACGGCCACCTCCCCTTCCAGCCACACCACTTCGGTGTAATTGCCGGACTGGTAAAACAGCCCTTCCTTCCCATTTACCGTCACCTGCCGCACATTGCCGGAGGAAGGGGGCTCCCGATTTTCCATCTGAGCAAACAGCTTGTCCCCGCTGGAATAGGTGTGAACCTCCAGCAGGTCTGTGTCTCCATCAGAGGTGGAAGAGGTACTGAAATAGCGGTAGCTTCCATTACCGGACTCCTCATTGGAGAGAAAAGCAGAAAATCCTTGAGGCGGCTGAGGAAAATCGTAATACCCCAACTGGTCCGGCAGCTGAGGATTGCCGGTCAAGGAATAGGTTCCGTCTTCCTGCTGGAAAGCTAAATCGGAATAGATGGGCTGGCGGTTGGCATGGTAGTCCATCCGACTCACCAGTTCCAGCAACTGGTTTTCGTCCATAGCCCAATCGGCAGTTAACTCCAACACGGTGTTGTCATGAATCCAATAAGCACTGGAGCTGGTTTGCTCCATCCGGCAAACCACCTTGGTATCTCCAAACTGCATTTCCCGGAAGGTGCCGGTTCCGCTGCGGTTCCAGTCGTAGTAGGCGGGCTGCTGATACAAGATAAGGCTGCCTCCCTCCGGGGAACGGTATAGGTCGGTGTAGCTCTCGGAGAGCCGGTTGGCGGATTCTTCCCCGTTACTGGTGTGGGTGTACCCCTCCGGCATGGAAAAGCCGTAATAGGGCATGGGGTTGGGCAGGCTGGCGCTGCGATCCAATCCTCCGGCGATAAGGTAGCTGGTATTACCTGGCGCCAAGGCGGGGTCCTGCTCCTCCACCAACTCTATAGTGGCCGCCTCCTGCTTAGGGGAAAGCACCAGCCAAAGGGTGACCCCCATGGCTGCCACTGCCACGATGCCTAAAAGAACTGCCCACCATTTGCTGTTGCTGCGCTTTGTTTTTGCCACAAGATCACCCTCTTCTTTTTTGCAGAGAAAAACCTTCTTGATTCATTCAATCCGTAGATCACAAAAAAGGAGACAATGTTTTTGAAACTTTTCGTCAAATTTGAAAAAAAGCCGGCAAGGGTTAATTCCCCCGCCGGCTCTGTTCCTACTGTGGACCCGCCCTCTGCTCAAAACAGGCTATGGTATCCTTCCCCGATGGTAAATCGGGGGAATGCTGATGATTTTTTCTTTTGTCTCCCCTTTTGCGGAATTGGTGCTTGGGATTATTATCCCTTCCGCCGTTTTTCACACGTTACTTCTGCTTTAACCAAACAC
>DXWR01000268.1 GCA_019416775.1 Oscillospiraceae bacterium
CTCTTGAACCCCATTCAAGCACGCTACCACCTGCGCTACACCCCGACGGTGCTTTCTTGTTTTTTCTCAAGAATGCAAGACTTATTTTACTGCATAACCCCCCGGTTGTCAAGGATTTTTTTAAACTGGTCAGAATTTGAAAGAAAATAAGAAAATTTTCGGCTCCGGAAGAAATTACGATTAAAAAATCTCGGCTGCTTTCTTAAAATCTTCCAAATAGCAGGCGTGTTTGGAGATTCTGTTTTTGAAAAAGGGCAAAACAGTTGAAAAAAGAAGGGAAGACGTTCTTTCCCGTTGAGATTCCGCTTAAAATCTTGCAACCATTCGCCGCTTGTGATAAAATATAAAATACGGCTTTTTATTCGTAACTTTGGTAAGAAAAGAGGAATGTAGTATGGCGTTTTCCCGCTGGCGGCTGCGGCCGGTGGATCCCAATTTGGCGGAGACTCTGGCAGCCCAAAGCGATCTGCCCCTGTTTATGGCCCGGCTTTTGGTGGGACGGGGATACACCCAGCCTGAAATGGTCCAGCAGTTTTTGCAGGACCAGTCGGAGGTGTTGGAAGATCCTTTCTCTTTTCAGGGAATGGATACCGCTGTAGCCCGGATCCGCCAAGCCTTGGAAGAGGGAGAGCAGATGGCAGTGTATGGGGACTATGACTGCGACGGCGTCACCGCAACCGCCCTGCTCACAGATTATCTGGCAGCTCTTGGAGGACGGGTCATTCCCGTGCTGCCGCACCGCCAGGGGGAAGGATACGGCCTAAACTGTGCCGCCTTGGACCGCTGCAAGGAACAGGGGATTACCCTCCTTATTACGGTGGACAACGGCATCTCTGCCATCAAAGAAGTGGATTACGCCAACAGCTTGGGTATGGAGGTGATTATCACCGACCATCATGTGCCGGGGAGTGCTCTGCCCAATGCCTTGGCTGTAATTGATCCCCATTTGGAACGGGACTGCACTCCTTTTTGCGGCGCCGGCCTGGCATTGATGCTGGCGGCGGCCCTGGAAGACGGGGATCTGGATTTTATTTTGGATCAATACGCCGATTTGGCGGCTCTAGGCACCATCAGCGATGTGGTGCCGTTAATCGAAAGCAATCGAGCTTTGGTGCAGCGGGGATTGCCGCTGATTCAGCAGGGACAGCGTCCCGGAATGGAGGCACTGCTGCAGGTGGCGGGGATCTCCTCCCAAACTTCCCTTACCGCCCAGCAGGTGGCCTTTAGCTTGGGTCCCCGGATCAACGCCGCCGGTCGAATGGCTCAGCCGGAACTGGCCCTGGAACTGCTCACCACTGACGACCCGGAGCGAGCGGATGCTTTGGCCATCCAGCTGGAGGACTGCAACCGCCAGCGCCGGCAGCAGGAGGAGCAGATGCTGGGGGATGTGAAGGCCATGGTGACCCATAAACCGAGCCTGCTCCGCCGGCGGGTGCTCTGCTTTGCCAAAGAGGGCTGGCATCCCGGCATTATCGGCATTGCAGCGGCCCGGCTCTGCGAGGAATACGGCCGTCCGGTGATGCTGCTCAGCGGCCGGGACGGGGTGTACACCGGTTCTGCCCGCAGTGTAGGGGACTTTCACCTTTACCAGTGCCTGCTCAGCTGTGACTCCTTGCTGATTCGTTATGGGGGACACCGCCAGGCTGCCGGGTTTACCATTGCACAGGACAATTTGGAAGCCTTTTATCAACAGGTGGAAACATACGCCGCCGGACAGCCTTTACCCCAGCCGGAACTGTGGCTGGACGGGGCTTTGTCCCCTGAGGATTTGACGGTGGAGCAGATGGAAAAGCTCTCCGGGTTAGAGCCCTTCGGGGAAGCCAACCCCACGCCGGTATTTTTGTTTCGCCGGGTGAAAGCAGCAGTTCTGGAACCGATCGGGGAAGGAAAGCATACCCGTTATCGCATGGATTGGAGGGGCACCCGGTTTACTGCCGTGCAGTTTCGCATCACACCGGAGCAGTCCTTTGCCCAGCTCGGTCAGGAATTGGATCTGGCGGCAGAGGTGAATGTGCGGCAGTTTCGAGGACGGCCATATTTGTCGGTGCACATCTTAGAGCTGCGTCCCAGCGGGTTGAAGCAAACTCTTCTGCTGAACGGTTGGAACTACTATTTCCGGTTTTTCTGCGGGGAAGTCCTCTCCGCTGCGGTGGCGGAAAAGGCGGTTCCCACCCGCCAGCAGGCGGCGCTGGTGTACCGGCTGCTTCAAAAGAAGCCCGGCTGCTCACCGGAACAGCTGTATTGCTTTGTATATGACAAAATCAATTACTTTTCTTTCCGGGTCTGCCTGGACATCATGGAAGAAGCCCAGTTGATCCATCCGGCGCCGGAAGGAGGATATCTGCTGCGGCAGGGCGGAGAAAAGGTGCAGCTTATGGCCATGCCTTCCGCACTGCGGCTGAAAAAAATGGGAAAGGGGGAAACTGGGAATGACGGAACAACAATCGACCAATGCCATGCGGCAAAACTTGTGGGACCAGCTGACGGATCGGCTGAAAAAATCCGGCCGACCCTGTGATATGGATCTGATTTCCAAGGCTTTTGATCTGGCTTGGGAGGCTCACGAAAACCAAAAGCGGGTCAGCGGGGAACCCTACATCATCCATCCGGTGAATGTCAGCTTCATTCTGGCGGATATGGGGATGGACAGCGAATGTATCTGCGCCGCCCTGCTTCACGATGTGGTGGAGGACACCCCGGTGACCCTCACCGAACTGCGGGAGCGGTTTGGAGAAGAAATTTCCCTGCTGGTGGACGGAGTAACCAAGTTGGGCAAGGTGCCCCTCACCACCAAAGAGGAGCAGCAGGCGGAAAATGTCCGGAAAATGCTGCTGGCCATGAACCAGGACATCCGCGTGGTGATCATCAAGCTGGCGGACCGGCTGCACAATATGCGCACCCTGCAATATATGCGCCCGGAAAAACAGCTGGAAAAATCCCTGGAGACCATGGAGATTTACGCCCCCATCGCCAACCGGTTGGGGATGCAGGCGGTCAAGGAAGAACTGGAGGACCTGGCCATCCGGTATCTGGATCCGGTGGCCTGCCAAGAAATCGACGCCACTTTGGCCATGAAAACCGATGGCCGCAACGCCCTGCTGGAGTCCATCAAGGAGCGGATCCACCAGCGGTTGGAGGAGAACAATATCCACGCCCAGATCTTCGGGCGGATCAAGTCCCTGTACGGCATTTACCGGAAGGTGTTCATCGCCGGGCGGAGCTTCGATGAGGTGTACGACGTCTATGCCGTGCGGGTGATTGTGGACACGGTGGCGGACTGCTACAGCGTGCTGGGGTTGATGCACGAAATGTTCACCCCCATCCCCAACCGGTTTAAAGACTATATTTCCACCCCCAAACCCAACCTCTACCAGTCTCTCCACACCACCGTGCTGGGCAAGGAAGGAATTCCCTTTGAGATTCAGATCCGCACCTGGGAAATGCACTACACCGCGGAGTACGGCATTGCCGCCCACTGGAAGTATAAAGAAGGCATTCAGGGCCGGGACAAAAAATGGGAAGACCGCTTGGCCTGGATCCGGCAGATCATCGAAGCCCAGCAGGACGGGGACAAAGACGAGATTGTCAAGGCCATCAAAACCGACCTGGCCCCGGAAGAGATCTACGCCTTCACCCCCAAAGGGGATGTGAAATGTCTCCCTGCCGGTTCCACCGTCATTGACTTTGCCTATTCCATCCACAGCGCCGTGGGCAATAAGATGATCGGCGCCAAGGTGGATGGGCGGATGGTGCCCTTCGACTACAAGATCGAAACCGGGCAGATCATCGAGATTCTCACCACCAAATCCATCACCCACGGCCCCAGCCGAAGCTGGCTGCAGATCGCCAAAACCGGGGAGGCCCGGAGCAAGATCCGCCAGTGGTTTAAGCGGGAACGCCGGGAAGAAAACATTGTGGAAGGCAAGCTGGAACTGGACCGGGAGCTGAAGCGCAACTACATCCGCCCGGATAAGGATTATCACAATGAGCTGATCCAGTATCTCATCCAGCGCTACCACTTCGACAACGAGGACGACCTCTACGCCGCCATCGGCTACGGAGGCATTGTCCTCAGCAAGATCATGCCCCGGATTAAGGAAAACTATGTCCGGGCGGTGAAGGAAAAGGAAAAGGAAGACGCCCAGCGGGCGGCAAAGGAACCCGTCACCCAGCCCGGTCTTGGTGGAGATGTGGTGGTGGAAGGGATCCAAAACTGCCTGGTGCGGTTTTCCCAGTGCTGCAATCCCCTGCCGGGAGACGATATTGTAGGCTTTGTCACCCGGGGCCATGGGGTGAGCATCCATAAGCGGGACTGCCCCAATGTGCAGAATTCCCTCCATGACCCTCAGCAGAAGGACCGGTGGGTCACCGTCCATTGGACGGGAGATGTGATCAAGGATTACCGCTGCACCCTGGACATTGTGGCCCGGGACCGGGACGGCCTGCTGGCCGACGTGACCCTGGCCTTGTCGGGGATGCGGGTGCCTCTGCGGGAATGCAGCGCCCGGCAGCTGAAAAACGGCAACGCCATTTTGGTGGTCACCATCTCCATCCAGGGTGTGGAGCACCTAAAGCGGATCATGCAGAAACTGAGCAAGGTGCAGAGCGTGATTTCGGTGGAGCGCAGCGGCAAATAAGGATTTTACCTGTTTCGAGGAATTACTATGAATGAAATCAAATGCCCCAAATGCGGCCAGGTGTTCCAGGTGGACCAATCCGGCTATGCCGCCATTGTCCAGCAGGTGCGGGACGAGCAGTTCCAAAGGGAACTCCAACAGCGGGAAGCGCAGTTTCAGCGGGAAAAGGACTCCGCCCTTCAGCTGAAGGAAGCCGAAACCAAGGCACAGCTGCAAAATCAGCTTCAGCAGCAGGCCCGGGAGATCGACGGGCTGAAAGCCAAGCTGGAACAGGCCGCCGAAACCCAAAAGCTGTTATTGGAAAGCGCATTGCGGAAAAAGGATCAAGAGCTGGAAGAACAGCAGCAGGAAATCTTAAAGCTGCAAGGAAAATTGGAATCCAGCCAAAAGGACCGGCAGCTGGCGGTAGGGGAAGCGGTGCGCCAAAAGGAAAAGGAGCTGGAACAAAAGCAGCAGGAACTTTCCCGGCGTTATCAGGAAGAGGCCGTGCTGGAAAGCTTGCAAGAGCGGCTGCTGGCTCAGCAAACCCAGGCCCGGCAGGAGGAAGAGAGCCTGGGGCAGCTGGAAGGGTTGGCTCAAGACTGGGAGCAGGCGGAAAGCGCCTTGAAAAAGGCCCAGCAGGCATACCAGGAGGCCTGGAATGTGCAGGCCCAGCGGGATGCCCAATACCAGGAGAAAAACCGGGCTTTTCTGGCCGAGCAGGCCGGGCTTCTGGCTCAGGAACTGGAAGAGGGAAAACCCTGCCCGGTATGCGGC
>DXWR01000269.1 GCA_019416775.1 Oscillospiraceae bacterium
AACCTGGCCAAACCCGATGCCGCCATCATCACCAATATCGGCACCAGCCACATTGAAAATCTGGGCAGCCGGGAAAGCATTCTGGCGGCAAAGCTGGAAATTTTGGAAGGGCTGGCTAAAGACGGGCCGGTGATTTTAAACGCCGATAACGATCTGCTGGCCACTTTGAAACAAACCGATCTGCATCATCCCAAGTTGTATTACGGCATCCAGGACACCTCCGGAGCCCTGTACGCTAAGCAGGTGCAGGTAACCCAGGAACAGACCAACTTCGTGCTGGTTTACCAGGGAAAAGAATATCCGGCCATGGTGCCGGCGGTGGGCAAACACCACGTTTACAATGCCATGGCAGCCTTTTTGGCGGGCCGCTTGCGGGGGTTGGAGCCGGAAGTGATGGTAGAGGCCATGTCCCATTACCAGAACACCGGTATGCGGCAAAAAATGATCCGGCATCCCGGGGGCTACACCATCATTGCGGACTGCTACAACGCCAGTCCCGATTCCATGGAAAGCTCCATTGCGGCCCTCAGCGCCATGGAGTGCAGCGGAAAACGGATTGCCGCGTTGGGGGATATGTTGGAACTGGGGGATCACTCCTATGAACTCCACTGCAAGGTAGGGGCCATGGTGGCAGATTCCTTGATTGACATTCTGCTCTGTTTCGGCCCGGAGAGCAAATACATCTGCGAAGGGGCTTATCGGGCAGGATTCGATAATATCATTTGGTGTACCAGCAAAGAAAAGATGGCGGCGACCATCGCTAAAAACTGCAAACTCGGGGATGTGGTGCTGTTTAAAGCCAGCCGGGGGATGCACTTTGAAGAAATCATCGACGCCATCTGCACCCCGGTGACTCCGGAGGAAAAGGGAGAACTCTAATTCGAAAAAAGGAGAATTGCTATGGAATCCATCGTTTTTGTGGTGGCCGCGGCGCTGGGATTCTTTCTCAGTGCAGTAACCGGAAAATATTTGATCCCTTATCTGCATAAACTGAAGTATGGTCAGACCATCAAGGAAATCGGTCCCACCTGGCACAAGAACAAGCAAGGCACCCCCACCATGGGCGGGCTGATGTTCATCGGCGCCACGGTGGTTGTGGTGGTGTTGGGCTATTTTGTGCTGTTGAGCATGGGACTGGTGTCTACTCAGCAGACGGTAGGGCTGTTTGCCGGATTGGTGATGTCCCTGGCCTTTGGCGCTATGGGCTTTGCCGATGACTTTATTTCCATCCGCAAAAAACAGAACACCGGCCTGACTCCCAAGCAGAAGATGATCGTCATGATCGTAATCACGGCTTTGTATCTGCTGGTGATGGGTTTGTTTGGGGGCATGACCACCCAGCTGGTGATCCCCTTTATCGGCAGTGTGGATCTGGGATGGTTTTATTGGATTCTCATGGCCTTTGTGATTGTGGGCTTTACCAATGCCGTCAATCTCACCGACGGCATCGACGGATTGGCCGGCAGCGTGACCGTGGTGGTCTGTGCCGCCATGATGGTGTTTTCCTCCATGCTGTCCAACGCCAGCTTGGGGTTGTATTCCGCCGGCGTGGGCGGCGCCCTCTGCGGATTTTTGGTGTGGAACTTTCACCCTGCCAAGGTCTTTATGGGTGACACCGGCAGTATGTTCTTAGGGGGCTGCGTCTGCGCCTTTGCCTGCTCGTTGGGCTGCCCGCTGATTTTGATTTTGGTGGGCGTGATCTACTGGGTGGAGGCCTTCAGCGTCATCCTCCAACGGGTTTATTTCAAGCTCTCCCACGGTAAACGGATCTTTAAGATGAGCCCCATTCACCATCACTTTGAGATGTGTGGTTGGAGTGAGGTAAAGATTGTGGCGGTGTTTAGCATTGTGACTCTGATCTTCTGCATTATCGCCTTCTTTGCGGTGCAGGGAATGGTGGAAGACTACAACGCTGCCATGCAGGAACAGCTTATGGCAATGATGGAACAGTAATTTTGTGCAACAATTTAACGGAAAGGGAGGTGGACAGCCTTGGCGAAATTAAAACCAAAGACCGTAAAAAAACGGACCAGATCCAGTACTCTGGCCAAGGATCGAAGCATGGATACCGCCTTTCTTTTGATTGTGCTAGTGCTTTTGGCCTTTGGACTGATCATGGTATTTTCCGCCAGCTATGCCTATGCCTTAAACTACGAAGGGGACAGCTTTTACTATATCAAACGCCAGGGCATTTTTGCGGTACTGGGCATTATCGGAATGCTGGCAATCAGCAAAATTGATTACCGTTTGCTCAAAAAATTTTGGGTATTGATTTATGCAGTTGGTATTGTGCTTTTGGTCTGTGTATTTGTCCCGGGGCTTAGCGTTTCCACGGAGACAGGAGTTTCCCGTTGGATTGGGATCGGTTCTCTCACGTATCAGCCATCGGAATTTGCTAAGCTAGCTATCATTGTTTCTTTTTCTGCTCTGATTTATAAGAATTATCCTAAAATTAAAACCTTTCGATATGGTATCGTTCCTTTTGCGGTGCTTTTGGTGCCGGTCTTGGTTTTGGTGTACCTGGAACCTCATTTATCAGGATTGATTATTATTGTCAGCATTGCAGCCATTATGATGTTTGTAGGCGGAGTGCGGCTGCGTCATATGGTTGCACTCTTGCTGGCGGCCATCATCCTGTTGGGCGGATTTATGTTGATCAAATCAGCCATGGATGGCGGTGAGCAAGAATCCGCTGGACAAGCGGTTACCACCGTACAGACGGAGGACACCGCTTCTACTACCGAGGATGGGACCGATTCCGGTGCGGCGGATCAAACGGAGGCAGCTCAAGAGGACACCTCCGGCGGCGGCTTTTTTGAAAGCTATCAGTGGCGGCGGATTCAAAACTGGCTGGATCCCTTTGGCCGGAGTGAAGGAAGCGGTTACGATACCGACATTACCGGCGAAGTGTGGCAGACCTGCCAGTCCCTTTTAGCCATCGGCAGCGGCGGCATTATGGGTCTTGGTTTAGGCAATTCCCGGCAAAAATATATGTATCTGCCGGAACCGCAAAATGACTTCATCTTTGCCATTGTCTGCGAAGAGTTGGGCTTGATTGGCGCTATCCTGGTGATTTTGCTGTTTGTGCTGCTGGTGTATCGAGGATTTGTTATCGCCAACCGAGCCCCCAATAAGTTCGCCTCCATGCTGGTGGTGGGAATTACTATACAGATTGGAATCCAGGCGCTGTTTAATATTGCCGTGGTGACCAATGCCTTTCCCAATACCGGCATCAGCCTGCCCTTCTTCAGCTACGGCGGCACAGCGCTGATGATGCAGCTCTTTGAGATGGGCGTGATACTGAACATTTCCCGGCACACCCATGTGGCTAAGGAACGGCAGGATCGGGAAAAGAAGCAGAAAAAACAGCAGTTGGCCGCAGAAGGTGCAGGTATCACCACGTTGCAACAACATCGCTGAGCACCGGCATGGAAAAAGAAAGGAGATTGGGTTATGCGGTATCTTTTAGTAGGAGGCGGCACCGCCGGACACATCAATCCGGCCATCGCCATTGCACAGGAGATCCGGCAGCAGGAACCGGATGCCGTGATTCGTTTTGTAGGAACTCCAAACGGCATGGAGGCAAAGCTGGTGCCGCAAGCAGGGTTTGATTACGTCACTATCCCCTCCAGCGGATTCCGGCGGAATTTCAAGCCCAAGTCCATCATCCATAATTTGCAAACTCTGGGACATTTGGCTTTGGCCAACCCCAGAGCCAACAAGATCATGAAGGACTTCCGTCCGGATGTGGTCATCGGCACCGGGGGGTATGTGACCGGTGCTGTCGTGCTGGCTGGGGTGCGGTATGGCGCCAAAACGGTGATCCACGAGCAGAATGCTTATCCCGGTGTGACTAACAAGTTACTGGCCAAAAAGGTGGATAAAGTTCTGCTAGCGGTGGAGGAAGCCAAGCCGAGGATGGAGTGCCAGGCAGACTTTGCTGTGGTGGGCAATCCCATCCGGGAATCGGTGATCACCAAGACCCGCCAGGAAGCCCGGCAGGAGTTGGGCATTACCGACGACCGGTTGGTGGTGCTGTCCTTTGGGGGAAGCCTTGGAGCCAGAATCATCAACCGTATGGCGGCGGACCTGATGGATCACAATCGGAAGGGGCTATACCGTCATATCCATGGTTACGGCCAGCAGGGGCGGGATCTTTTCCCTCAGTTTTTGCAGGAGCGGAAGGTAGATCTGTCTCAAATGAATTGGATTCGTGCCACCGAATACATCACCGACATGGACGCCTGTTTGGCAGCCGCCGATTTGGTGATCTGCCGCAGCGGCGCCATCACCCTCAGCGAATTGCAGGCGGCGGGGAAGGCCAGCATTTTGGTACCCAGCCCTTATGTGGCAGAAAACCATCAGTATCACAATGCTATGGTGTTGGTCAATCATGGCGCTGCGAAGATCGTGGAGGAAGCCAAGTACAACCGGGAGGATTTCCTTCGGATGATTCGAGATCTGGTGACCCACCCCGAAGAGATTCAGAAGCTCTCCGCCAACGCTGCCAAGTTAGCGGTATTGGATTCCGCCCAGCGGTGTTACCGGGAAATTCACCGCTTACTCCAAGGAGAATAACCGTTTTCACCCACCATGCCTCTTTTGCATAGGCTGGAAAAGCAACCAATGCGGAAAGGGGAACGGGTATGGAACTTTTTCTGGTGGAGGGCGGTAAACCCCTGATAGGAAGCTTAACGGTGCAGGGAGCCAAAAACAGCGTGCTGCCGCTGCTGGCGGCGGCCCTATTGGCCAACGGTCCCTGTGAGTTGGAAAACGCACCCCAGCTCAGCGATGTGCAGGGCGCGTTGGACATTCTTCAGTTTTTGGGGGCCAAATGCCGGCGGCAGGAGGACTGCTTGCTGGTGGACACCAGCTGTGCCAACGGCCATCGAATCCCGGAGGAATTGATGCACAAAATGCGCTCCTCCATTGTATTTTTGGGGGCGATGCTGGGCCGCCAAGGAAGGGCGGAGCTTTCCCTTCCGGGAGGCTGTGATCTGGGTCCACGGCCCATTGACCTTCATCTGGAAGGGCTGCGCCGGCTGGGAGTGGTGGTGCAGGAGAACCAAGGAAGGCTGGTCTGCACCGCGCCTCAAGGACTTCGCGGAAGCCGGGTGACGTTGGCCTTCCCCAGCGTGGGTGCCACCGAAAACATTCTGTTGGCAGCCTGTACCGCGAAAGGGGAAACGGTGCTCATCAATGCCGCCCAGGAGCCGGAAATTGTGGATCTGGCAGGCTTTCTCAACGCCATGGGTGGAAAGATCACCGGCGCCGGCAAATCCACTTTGCGGGTGGAAGGGGTCAAAAAACTCCACCCAGCCCATTGGAAGGTGATGCCGGACCGGATCGCTGCCGCTACCTGGCTTGCCATGGCCTGTGCCAGCCGGGGGAAAATTTGCTTACAGGATTTTCCCACTCATCTGCTGCAGGGCGTATATCCGGTGTTGGAAGAGATGGGAGCCAAACTTCGGTTGGAGGAGAGAAAGGTTTTCTTGGCTCAGGAAGGACGTCCCC
>DXWR01000027.1 GCA_019416775.1 Oscillospiraceae bacterium
CGGCTGGCGGAAACCTTCCCTCTGCGGCTGGAAGACACCCCCTCCTACCTGGATTTCCCGGGACACGACGATCTGGTTCCCTATCACGAAAACATCTACATCGGCTACCGCTGGTATCTGGCCCGGAAAATCCCGGTGCAGTACCCCTTCGGCTACGGTTTGTCCTACACCAGCTTCTCCTGTGCCAACCTGCGGCTGAGCCAGTCCACCATCACCCAGGGCGACACCATCACCGCCCAGGTGGAGGTCACCAACACCGGCTCGGTGCCGGGGGCGGAAGTGGTACAGCTCTATGTGGCGGACCATTCCGGCAAGGCTTCCCGTCCCCCCAGAGAGCTGAAAGGCTTTGCCAAGGTCTTCCTCCAGCCCGGAGAAACCAAAACGGTGTCCCTGACCCTGGACTGGCGCAGCTTTGCCTGGTACGATGAGCAGCTTTCCGACTGGTACGCCCAGGGCAGCTTTGAGGTGCAGATCTGCGCCGACTGCGAGCGGGTGCTGCTCTCCGCCCCGGTGGAGGCTTCTTCCAAAATCCAGCGGCCCTTGGTGGTCACCCGGAACAGCACCCTGGACGAGCTGCTGCCCCATCCGGTGGCAGGACCGGCAGTGCGCCAACTCTTTGCCCGGGCCGGCATCACCGACGAAAAGCTCACCCATCCCGACGGTCACACCCTGCCCTTGGACTACCCCATCCGCAACCTGCGCTACGAAGCCCGGCTGTCCATTGGGGAGTTGGAGGACTGGATCCAAAAGCTGAACCTTGCCATCCGGGAGGCGGAACCATGCTGCGAATGACCGCCCGGCTGATCCCACAGCGTCCCGGCTGGGAAGCCTACTGCAACGAGCTGGACTGCAAGGGGGAAGGGGACTCCAAGGAGGACGCCCTGTTCAGCCTGGCCCGTTCCCTGCTGGAATACGCCCAAGCCTTTAAGCGCCAGCGGGGACTGGACAGCGTGGAGCTGGAACGGGATCCGGAATTCCCCTACGTCAAGCTGATTTTAAGCGTCAGCGATCCCTGCGACATTGTCAAATTGATTGTGGCAAACTAAATCCAAATAAAAAAGGCGGCTTTTGAGAATCTCTTCCCAAGAGCCGTCCTTCTTTTTGAAGCAAATTAAGAGGGTTCCCCCTTCACCCATTTCAGCGCCGATTTTTCCAGCCGGGACACCTGGGCCTGGGAAATGCCGATTTCCTTGGCCACCTCGGTTTGGGTTTTCCCCAGCTGGAACCGCAGCTGCAAAATCCGCTTTTCCCGGGCTGGCAGGGAGCGGATCTGTTCCTTCAAGGCAATCAAATCCACCCAGCTGTCCCCCTGGTCGTCCCCCAGCTGATCCAGCACATAGATGGTGTCCCCGCCGTCGGAGTACACCGGCTCATAC
>DXWR01000270.1 GCA_019416775.1 Oscillospiraceae bacterium
TGTGTATAAGAGACAGGAGTACAGATTGATGTAACCATTTTGTCATATTTCGGTAAGGAGGAGGCCCCATGAATTCACCGAAATCGAATGAATTTCAGCTGGCAACGTTTTTTGCCTGGCTGGGGGAACTGATGCTGTACCTGTGCAAAGGAATGCGGGTGGGGCTGCGGTGGATTTATCACAACACCTTGCGCCACTATAAGCGGCGGATTGTGGTGCTGAGCAAGCGAGCTTTTCGCCGGGGAAAGCGGGCGTTTCTGCGTTTCTGGCAGCGGTTTACTGCTCCCTTCCACAAAACCGCTGACGGCTGGCGGGTGGTGCGGCAAAAGATGGCCTCCACCAAGGGCCTGCCCTTCCGGCAGCGGATGAGCTTCCTTTCCGATGCTATGCAGGACGGGTTCCATACGAATGCCGGGCTGGTGCGTTCTGTGGTGAACATTCTGCTTCCGGTGGCCGCAGCGGTGATTTTAGCCATTGTGCTGTTGGTGGTGTGTCAAACCAACTCCGGTGTGAATGTGATTTACAATGGCCAGGTGATCGGGGTGGTCAGCACCGAAGCCCAGGCCAATCAAGCCATTCGGATGGTGCAATCCCGAATGGTGCTCAACGATGGGGATGATCCCTTTACCTTTGAACCTACATATTCCATTGATTACGTGGACAGTACCGCTATTATGGACGAATATCAACTGGCGGACCAGATTATCAGCCTTTCCGGCGACGCGATTGCGGAAGGGGAAGGGCTTTATGTAGACGGCAGTTTCTTTGGGGCAACCCAAGATCTGGGAACGATCCAGCCTGTGTTGGATCAGTTGCTGGACAGCCAGCGCACCGGAGCGGAAGACGAAGAGGTGGCCTTTGCCCAATCGGTGGAGGTGGTTACCGGTTTGTACCCCACGGCGAATTTGCAGTCCGGGGAAGACCTGGCGGCGGCCATTACCGGCACTACCCAGGAAGACACCTACTACACCATTCAGGATGGGGATACCCCTTCCGGTGTGGCGGACGCATTGGACATCAGCTACAGTCAGTTGTTGGCACTAAATCCTGGCTGTGATCAGCCTCAAAACTTTATTTCCGGCCAGCAGCTTTTAGTGACCAAAGCGGTGCCGGTGCTTTCGGTGCAGGTGACCCGCACCATTTCCTATCAACAAGAAATTCCTTACGAAACTGAAA
Organism: Oscillospiraceae bacterium; assembly: GCA_019416775.1. Classification (GTDB taxonomy): domain Bacteria; phylum Bacillota; class Clostridia; order Oscillospirales; family Ruminococcaceae; genus Egerieicola. The sequence continues at coordinate 1,177 of DXWR01000270.1, forward strand.
CCACCAACTCCTCCCTCTACCTCCAGGGCACCAATAAGGTGACCCGGGAAGGGCAAAACGGCTTGGCGGATGTTACCGCCCGAGCTACCTACATCAACGGGGTGGAAGTAAGCCGCACCGTTATTTCCAGCACTACGGTGCAGGAGCCGGTGAACGAACAGGTTACGGTGGGCACCGGCACCGTCGATGTATCCAGCGGCGGCAGCGGCAGCTTTATCTGGCCTATGAGCGGCTATGTGTCCTCGGAATATGGGGACAGTGACGGGCGTTCTTCCAACCACCGGGGCATGGATATTGCCCGGTACGGGGGAGCCACCGGAGCCCCCATCTATGCTTCTGCCGGGGGTAGGGTGATTTATGCCACCTACAACAGCGGCGGTTACGGCCGGTTGGTGAAGATCGACCACGGCAACGGCGTCCAAACCTGGTATGCTCACTGCAATACCTTGCTGGTCAGCGTAGGGGATGTGGTGGCGCAGGGTCAGCAGATTGCCACGGCGGGCAGTACCGGCAATGTTACCGGCCCCCACCTCCACTTTGAAGTGGTGGTCAACGGGGTGAAGGTGAACCCACGGCGGTATCTCCCCTAATTGATTGAAAGATCCAGGCGGTTCCTTTGGGGACTGCCTGATTTTTTTGGAAAGGATGAATGGTATGAGTTTCTTACTGGTGGCTTTGGGCGGGGGCTTAGGCTGTGTAGGACGGTATTCTTTGAGCCTGCTCCCGGCAGTGGGGAGCTTTCCTCTTTGGACCTTGATCACCAATTTGCTGGGGGCGGTGGTCATTGGATTTGTAGCGGGCATTTCCGGCAGTTTAGGGGATCGGTGGACCTTGTTTTGGAAAACCGGTTTCTGCGGGGGATTTACCACCTTTTCCACCTTTTCTCTGGAAGCGTATCAGTTGTTTCAAGGAGGAAAGTACGTGTTGGCTGCGGTGTACCTGCTGCTCAGTGTGGGGCTTTGCCTGCTGGGCGTCTGGGCAGGACAGCTTTTGGCGGCTCAAACTGTCAAATAAGTTTTTCGCTTCTTGGGAACCCGGTTTGATTTCTGCGCATACTGTAAACCAGGAGGGATGCATATGTGCGGGATTGCGGGTTTTACCGGTTTGACCAAAGGGCCGGTAAAGCGGGACACTGTGCTGTTTCGGATGTCGGAGCAGCTGAAAAACCGAGGGCCGGACGAAGAAGGGGTCTATCTGTCCGATTCCATGTGTTTGATCCATCGGCGGTTGGTGGTAATCGACCCGGCGGGCGGCAAACAGCCTATGACCCGGTGCTGTCGAAAGGGCAGTTTTACCTTGGTGTACAACGGGGAATTGTACAACACCGACGAACTGCGCCGGGAATTGGAGGAGAAGGGGTATTCCTTTTTCGGCCACTCCGATACGGAAGTGCTGCTGAATGGATATTTGGAATGGGGAGAACAGGTGACCGAAAAGCTCAACGGCATTTTTGCCTTTGCCGTCTGCCATCAGGAGACCGGATCCTTGTTTCTGGCTCGAGACCGAGGCGGGGTCAAGCCCTTGTTTTACGCCAAAACCAGAGACGGTTTTGCCTTTGCTTCGGAATTAAAGGCTCTGCTCTGTCATCCGGATTTGGCTCCGGTGCTGGATCAGGAGGGTGCCAGGCAGCTGTTTTTACTGGGTCCGGCCCGGAAACCGGGCAGCGGGGTGTTTCGTGGGATCCAGGAGCTGCGGCCGGGCGAATGCCTGACCTGGGACGGCGAGATCCACACCCGGTCTTATTGGAAACTCACTCCCCAACCTCACACCGAAGGCATGGAGCGGACCATGGAACATCTGCGGTTTCTCCTCACCGATGCCATCCGGCGGCAGCTGGTCAGCGATGTGCCGCTGTGCACCCTGCTCAGCGGGGGATTGGATTCCTCCATCATCAGTGCGGTGGCGGCGGCGGAATACCGGCGGCAGGGAAAGATGCTCACCACCTACAGCGTGGATTACCGGGACAACGACCGCTATTTTACCGCGGATCACTTCCAGCCCGGCAGCGACGACCAATATATCGACATTATGCGAGAATTCATCGGCTCTCATCACAAAAAAGTGGTGCTGGGCAATACCCAGTTGGCCTATGCCTTGATTCCGGCAGTGGCGGCGAGGGGTCTGCCGGGAATGGCAGACATTGATTCTTCCATGCTGTTGTTCTGCCGGGAAATCAAAAAGGACTTTACGGTAGCCATCAGCGGGGAATGCGCCGACGAACTGTTTGGTGGGTACCCCTGGTACTTTGACAAAGTGGCTTTGGAAAGCCACTGCTTCCCCTGGAGTCCCAACATCGACGTCCGCCGTCAGATTGCCCGGCCGGAATTTACCAAAGAGGGGGAAGAATACCTTCAGGCGGAATACCGGGACACCTTAACCTTGGCGCAGGGATTGGAGGGGGAAAGCCCGGAGGACAGACGGATGCGGGAGATGTTCGTCCTCAACTATTTTTGGTTTATGCAGACTTTGTTGGAGCGGAAAGACCGAATGAGCATGGCCTGCGGGCTGGAAGTCCGGGTGCCTTTCTGCGACCATCGGGTGGTGGAGTATGCTTATAATCTCCCTTGGCAGCTGAAAAGCTTGGGCGGACGGGAAAAGGGATTGCTGCGCAAGGCTATGGAACCCATTCTGCCCCCGGTGATTGCCAAGCGAAAAAAGAGCCCCTACCCCAAAACCCACCATCCGGAATATTTTGCCATTTTGGTTCGATGGATGCGGCAGATCCTCAAGGATCCCTCTTCGCCAGTATTGGCACTGATCGATCCCAAGGGGGTAACTCAGCTGATGGATCACCCAGAGCAGATGACCTATCCCATGTACGGCCAGTTGATGAAGGCGCCACAGGTGCTGGCCTGGTTGATTCAGCTCAACGATTGGCTGAAGCGTTATGACGTAGTAATTGCCTGTTAAACCAATGAAATCCTAATTGACCGGCAGCGGAGAGTATGGTATCCTAAGGATGGCAGATTCTCTGCTGCTTTCTTGTGTTTTATAAGGGCAAATGCAAAAAGGAGTACTAAGATGAAGCGATTTTTAGCAGTTTTGACTGCCCTGTGTCTGCTGGGGTTAGGCAGTACTGTTCCGGTATTGGCGCAAACCTCACTGCGACCGGTGGATGTGGGCAATTTTAACGATTATACAGGCGGCGGTTCCTCCTGGGACAGCGGCGGCTCCAGTTGGACCTACGATTCCGGCGGTTCCAACTACTATTACGGCGGCAGCAGTGGCAGCAGCTCCGGCACAGGCAGTTGGGTGGATTTCCTCATCGGCGCCGGAGTGGTAGCTGTGATTATTGTGTTTGCGGTGTTTGCTTCCAAACGCCGGGGAAAGAAGGGCAGCCAATCCATTCCTCACATTCCGGTGGGAGCGCCCTTGCGGGATAACACCAATCCCATTGTGCTGGCGATCCGGCGTTACGATGAAAACTTCAGCTTGGATCGGTTTACCGGCTGGGTGAAGGAAGTCTTTATCACTCTGCAAGAGGCCTGGACCGCCAAGGATTGGAGCCGGATCCGTCCCTTTGAAAAGGAAGAGCTGTTCCAGCAGCACGCCAAACAGCTCCAGCAATATATCGATCAGGGACGCACCAATCACATTGAACGGATTGCCATCAACCAGGCTTATCCCTTTGAATATCGCCGGGAAGCGGAGTACGAATATTTAAAGATGTACCTGGATGTACGGATGATCGACTACGTTTCGGAGGATGCCACCGGCAAAGTGGTGATGGGGGATAAGGACAACCCCTATTACCTGCGGTATCTCATGACCTTTATGCGGCGCAACGGAGTCAAAACCGATGCGGCCAAAAGCAATCACTCCACCACCGCCTGCCCCCACTGCGGCGCTCCCACTCAGATTACCAGCGCCGGAAAGTGCGAGTATTGCGGTTATATCATCACCACAGGGGAGCATGACTGGGTGCTCAGCGATATCAGTGCGGTGAAGAATTCCACCAACTACGGCACCGGCGGGGTGTATTTAGACGACGATCTGGATTAACAAAAAAAGAGGTGAGCTCCATGGCTGAATTTTTCTTGGATAAGTTTCAGGTAGAATATCAAACCCAGCCTTTGGATGTGGAAACCAGTCATCCTCGGTTCAGTTGGCAACTGGCAGGCGATCAGCCCGGCCTTGCTCAATCCGCCTATCAAATCCGGGTGCATGAGAAGGAAACCCTTCTTTGGGATAGTGGGAAGGTGTCTTCCTCCCAAACGACCCAGATTGCGTATTTGGGACAGCCGTTGTCCCCTTGTACTGATTATCAGGTGAGCCTCACTGTTTGGGACCTGTCCGGAAAAACAGCTTCCGCTTCCACTCGGTTTGGAACAAGTCTGATGAATGACAGCATTGACGCTTGGGAGGGGGCTCAATGGATCGGCCCTGCCCAGTGCAGCTTGTATGCCTTTACCAAAGAAGTGTTTTCGGTGGAAGGAGAACTGCGAATTCCTCCGGGCAGCAGCCAAGGCGGCCTGTTGTTGGGTGGAAAAGACCCCCGGCTTTTGGATGCGAATAAAAATCTCTTTGGGTTGGCAGGGGAAAACTATATCACCTATGAATTGGATGTGTCGGTTACTCCTGCGCTGCTGCGGATCTATCGGGTAGGCTATGCTCCGGAAGATACGGCAAAAGTCCCTTTGGCGGAGCATCCTGTTTTGGGCATCACCGAAGCTAACCGACACGACTTTCACACCCTGCGCATTGATGTGGTGGGGCATCAGGCATTTGCTTATCTGGACGGTGTCTGCATCGATTGGGAAGTGGACTCCCGGGGAGAGAACATTCCCCGGCAGCTCAACCCATTGGGACGGTTTGATGTGCTGGCGTTCCCCATGCTGTGTCAGGTGGGGTTGGCTGCAAAAGCCGACAGCACTGTAGAATGCCGGCGAATTACCGTCCGCAACCTTCGGGCTCCCAAAGCGGTTCTGTTTGAGGCAACACCGGAACATCCCGGCCCCTTCCAAACAGCGGAAAAACTGTCCGTGGGGCAGGGGGCCTTTTCCTTAACGGGAACCAAGAGGCGAACTTTGGCGATGGCAGATCCCAGCCATCATTCCATGCCCCTGTTGCGAAGGCGCTTTTCGGTGAAGGAAGGGCTGATGAAAGCCCGGCTTTTCATCACTGCTCGAGGAATTTATCAGGGCCAGGTTAACGGCCATCCCCTTTCGGAAGACTGGTTCCTGCCCGGGGCCAACCAGTTTGACAAACATCTGGACTACCAGATTTATGATTTGACCCCACAGCTTTTCCCGGGAGAAAACGCCGTGGCATTGGGCCTCGCCTCCGGCTGGTGGAGCGACGCCCAAACCTATGTGATTCAAAACCACAACTATTTCGGCGACCGGCCTTCCTTGTTGGCCAAACTGGTGCTGGAATATGCCGACGGCAGCCGGGAAGTGGTGGTGACCAACCTCGATTCTTGGCGGCTTTCTGCACTGGGTCCGGTGATTTACGCCGGGAATTTCCACGGAGAGGTTTACGACGCACGCCGGGAAGAAGAATTTGACCGGTGCAGCTTGGCAGAGTATGACGACAGCGATTGGGAAACACCTGCTGTTTTGGAACCGACGCCCATTCCGCTGGAAGACCAGGTTTCCGGCTGGCCTGCCCCCAATCACACCCAGCCTAAGTTCGCCGCTTGGAACGGCACACCGGTGCGGGCAGTGCAGGTGTTAAAGGCCAAATGCGTCACTCAGCCCCGACCGGGGGTGTGGATTTACGACATGGGTCAGAATATGGCGGGGGTGCCTTGCATCCGATTGTACGGCAGACGGGGACAAAAATTCATCCTTCGGTTCGGGGAAATGCTGTATCCTCAAAGCGATCCTTCCGGACTGGGAGGAATGCTGTTAACTGAAAATCTTCGGGTGGCCTGCTGCACCGATGTTTACGTCTGCAAAGGAGACCCTGCGGGAGAACTGTTTCAACCACGGTTTACCTTCCACGGCTATCGATATCTGGAGCTTACCGGCTGTACCGTACCTCCCAAGCCGGAAGAGGTGGAAGGGGTGGTGCTTTCCTCCATGACGGGACAAACCGGCAATTTTTCCTGCTCCGAGCCGCTGGTGAACCGGCTGTTTGAAAATGTGCTTTGGTCCCAGCGAGCCAACTCCATCAGCATCCCTACCGATTGCCCCCAACGCAACGAGCGGCTGGGTTGGATGGGGGATGCTCAGGTGTTTGCCCCCACGGCCAGCTACAACGCCGATATGCGGCTGTTTTACCGGCGGTTTTTGGGTGCCGCCCGGGACCTTCAAACGCCGGAAGGGCAGTATCCCAACATCGCCCCGGTAGGAGGTGGGTTTGGCGGCATCGCTTGGGAAAGCGCCGGCATCATTGTTACCTGGGTGGTGTACCGGCAATATGGGGATCTGGAAATCCTCCGGCAAAATTACCATGCCATGTCCGCTTATCTGGGCTATCTGAAAACCAAAGGCTGGCCGGGCATCCTCACCGATGTGGGCCCCTTAGGGGATTGGCTGGCCACCGACCTTTCCACCGATTTGGAACTGCTTTGGAATGCTATATTTGCCTATGACGCCAAGATTCTGGCTAAGATGGCGGCGGCCCTTGGCAGGACCGAGGATGAAAAAATGTACCATTCCCTGTTTGAGGAGATCCGCACTCTTTGGAATGCAACCTTTGTGGATCAAGAAGGTTATACACAAAATCGAGCCGGGGAACGAAACGACACCCAGTGTTCCTACGCCCTGCCTTTGGCTTATGGGGTGTTTTCGCCGGAAAATGCTCCCAAAGCGGCAAAGCGGTTGGCGCAGCGGGTGGAACGGGACGGCTACACCGTCACCTGTGGCTTTTTAGGAACGCCCCATCTCAATCCTGCTCTCTGTGATTACGGATATACTGAGGCCGCGTACCGGCTGCTGCTCCAACCAAACTACCCCTCCTGGCTGTATCCGGTGCTGCAAGGAGCTACCACGGTTTGGGAACGCTGGAATTCCTACACCCTGGATCAGGGTTTTGGGGGCAACAACGGCATGAATTCCTTCAACCATTATTCTTTGGGTGCGGTGGCGGCCTGGCTGTATGGCTATGTTTTGGGTATTGGTCAGGAGGAAGACAGCGTGGGCTTTTCTAAAATCCGGATTCAGCCCCGAATGGAAGTCTTAACCTCTGCTTCCGGGTACTATGACACGCCTGCCGGCCGGGTGGCAGTATTCTGGAAACGGGAGAAGGGAACCGTTTTGCTGGATGTCACTATCCCGCCTAACGCCGCTGCCACGGTGGTTCTTCCTGAGGGAACGCGGTGCCGGGCAGAAGGGCTGGACCTGCCAAAACTTTCTCAGCATCGGATTGCGCTGGTCAGCGGGCGATACCGCTTTCAGGTCACTCAATCATAAATCCATCCAAATGGAAAATGTGGAATCAGAAAGGAAATTGCTATGGGCTTTATTCGCATGGCTACCCAATCCATTGGCACGGTGTTTCAAGATCAACCGGTTGATTACTTCCGTTGCGATGAAATTCCGGAGACCGTCCTTCTTCGCCCGGCCACTAAAATTGTCCGGGGCAAAGCCGTAAACAACGCCGGGGAAAACGTGATCTCCAACGGCTCTCTCTTTGATGTAGGGGTCAACCAGTGCGCCATCTTTGTGGAAAACGGCCAGGTTCACGACCTTTGCGCCGAACCGGGACAGTACCGCTATGACACCCAGCTGGAACCTTCCATGCTGGGCGGGGGACTGAAGGATCTGGGCCCCAGCTTTAAGTTGATGCTTCAGCGGTTTAAGGCCGGGGGCATGTCTACCAACACCATGAAGATCTTTTATGTGAACCTGAAAGAAATCCAGGGGAATAAGATCGGTATCGGCAACGTACCCTTCCGGGATTCGGAGTTTGGCTTTACCGTAAAGGTGATGGGGTATGGGGTGTATTCCTATCGAATCACCGATCCCTTGCTGTTTTTTGAAAATGTCACCGGCACCACCTTGGGGGATTACCCTCGCAGCCGCATTGACGAGCAGTTAAAGAGTGAATTGCAGATGGCCATGCAGCCTGCCTTGGGGAAGATTGCCGCCATGCACATCAGTTACGATCAGCTGATTAACTACCCCAAAGAGATTGGGGAAGCGGTGAACCAGGAAATGACCCCGGAGTGGCAGGAAAAGCGGGGCATCTCCATTGTCTCCATTGCATTTGCCAGCATTACCGTGGACGAGGAATCCTCTAAGAAGATCGCCCAGTTCCAGGAATCCCGGGTTTACACCAATCCCGGCATGATGGGCGCTCGTCTGGGAGGCGCTCAAGCCAATGCCATGGAAACCGCTGCCGGAAATGCTGCCGGAGCCATGACCGGCTTTTTGGGAATGGGTTTTGCCCAGCAGGCTGGTGGGGCCAATCCGGGACAGATGTATCAAATGGCTCAGCAGCAGGGTGCGGTTCCCCCTTCGGAGCCTGCCGCTCCTGCCGCATCGTCTGGTGAAAAGCCGGCTTCCGGCCAGGAGTGGATCTGTCCTCACTGCCAAGCGGTAAACCACGGCAAATTCTGCACCAACTGCGGAGAGAAAAAGCCGCAGCCCACCGGTTGGATTTGTCCGGAATGCGGAACCGAAAATCAGGGGAATTTCTGCTCTAACTGCGGAACCAAAAAACCGGTGTCTCAAGCTGCCTGTCCGGAATGCGGCTGGAAGCCAGAAGATGGGAAGCTTCCCAAATTCTGCCCCAACTGCGGACATAAACTAGGAACCGAAGAATAATAAAAAGCGCCGCCATCCCAATCCAGAGATGACGGCGTTGTTTTTTGATCTGTTATGCGTTTGCTGCGGCAGCGCAGGGACATTCCCCTTCCAGCATTTTCTGGAACGTGACCTGTTTGAGCTCCTGCTCCAAGATCTTGGTGATCCGGGCAAATTCGCGACGCATCCGGCAGGTAGCCTCCCGGCCGGCGTTGCAGCCCACTTCGTTGTCCAAGCAGCGGCTGATGTGGCAGTTGCCTTCGATGGTTTGGATTACATCGTACAGGGTGGTCTGGTTGGCGGGGCAGGCGACTTCATATCCCCCTTTAAATCCCTTGAAGGATTGCACCAGGCCCGCTGCCGCCAGTTTGCGAAGGATCTTCAGCGCAAACCGCAGGGTCACTTCGGTGTCTTCTGAAATAGTTTTGGCATCGCAGCGTTTGCCCTGCTCGTAAAGGTACAGCAGGATCCGCACAGCGTAATCTGCTTCCAATGTGATGTACATCTTTGCTCATCCTGTTCTTTGATTTCGGGTGCAATACAGCTCCGGCTACAGTATACCATATTAGTGGAGATTTTGCAAGGCGGCATACCGGGAAAAAATTCCTTTATTCCGAAAAGACTGCCACCCCTTTTTCGTAAATGGCGCAGGGACGGTAACTCAGCTTGGAACGGCGCAATCCCTCCACTCCCAGATCTTCTTCCCGATTGAGATATTGGTATTCCGCCCCCGCCTGCCGGGCAAATTCCCGAACCAACATAGGGTAAGCGCCGGGAATCCAGGAAAAAGCCTTTTCTACATGGATGACGAAGGTGTTTCCCCCTACCGGTTCTCCCAAGGAAAGTCCCACGATTTGCCCCTCTGTCCGAAGCAGTCCGCCGGTGAGGCCCAAGGAGTCCATTTGGATTAACGCAGTGCGGTCAATTTCCAATTCATCCAACGCGGTGTCTTCTTCCAGTTGTTCCTGGCTGCGGTGCTGTTTCCAAAGGGTCAGCATTTCCAGGCATTCTGCCTTATTTTCTGCTGTAATGGGTTCGTAAGACCAGGTGTGTTCCCGGTCAAAGCGATTGATGAGGTTTTTCTTGCTGTGGAGCTTTTTCCCGCTCATTTGCTGCAGTGCGGCAGTTTCATATAGATATTCCCCAAAATCCGGATGGAAGGTACAGTTTACCTGCTCCGGAAACCACTGTTGCAGCAGTTCCCATTGCCGTCGGGAAACTTCTAAGGCCAAGGGGACGCCTTGTGACTGGGCTCGTTGGCGCAGGGCTTGGATGGCGGCCTGTGGGCGGCCGGAACCGGGCAGGATGGTGTAGGCAGGGCCTTCACCAGGATAGCACAGAACCAGACAGCCTTCCAAAACAGTCCAGGTATTGTGGTAGTGGAGGGCCCAGAGATAGTTGTTGGCGAAGGTGTATTCACAGCTGGGGTAGGTGTTGGCGGCGTAGTAAGGCGCTAACGTTGCCCGATCCTCCAGCGTGAAGGGATGAAAAACCATAGTATCCTCCTTGATTGGGGAAAGTGTTTGAAGATAGTATACCAATTTTGTGCAGGACTGTCAACGCCGGGAAATTCTATGCTCTTTTCTTCGCCGAAGGTTTGCAGTCTGGGCAAAAATATGTTATCATAGGGAAAACTCAGCTAGCAAGTCAAAGAAAGGAAGACGTCCTATGATGCAGCAGACGAAAGAAAAGATCCTTCAGTTAAAGCGGGAAAAGGATGTGTGCATTCTGGCTCACAGTTACCAGTCCCAGGAGATTTTGGAGGTGGCGGACATCACCGGGGATTCCTTTGCTTTGAGCAAGGCCGCCATGGAAGTGCCCCAGGAGAATTTGCTGGTATGCGGGGTGCACTTTATGGCGGAGACCGCCAAAATCCTCTCTCCTCAGAAAAAGGTGTTTTTGGCCCATAAAGGGGCGGGATGTCCCATGGCGGAACAATTTACGCCGGAAGAAATTTTGGCTTACCGCAAAGCAGAGCCGGATCGGGCAGTGGTGGCCTACGTGAATACCACCGCCGCTTTGAAGGCGGTGAGTGATGTCTGCGTCACCAGTTCCAGCGCTGTGGAAATTGTGAAAAAGTTGGATGCTCAGAAAATTCTCTTTATTCCGGATTGCAATTTGGGCAGCTTTGTACAGCAGCAGGTTCCGGAAAAGGACATCAAATTGCTGGACGGCGGATGTCCGGTCCATCGCTCGGTGGAAGCTTGGGAGGTGGAACAAGCCCGCAAAGAGCATCCCGGTGCACAGCTTTTGGTGCATCCAGAGTGCGTCAAAGAAGTGACCAACCAAGCAGACTATGCCGGCTCCACTGCTGGAATTATGAAATATGCGAAGGAAAATCCAGGCACCGAATACATTATCGGCACCGAAATGAGCATCGCCGATCATCTGCAGTATCAGTGTCCCGGCAAGCGGTTCTACCCCTTGTCCAAGAAGCTGATCTGTGCGGATATGAAGCTCACCACCTTAAATGATGTGCTGCTGAGCTTGGAAGGACTGGACACTGACGCTTTTGAAATTGTCATGGAAGAAAAATTAATGGATGCTGCTCGGGTTTCCATTCAGCGGATGATTGAATTAGGAGAATAACCCGGCATTCTTGGAAGAGAAGGGGACATACTATCCTTTGCAGAAAGGAGGGAGAGTATGTATCCTGCTCCCCAAGACAAACAGGCGGTATTGGAAGAGGATCCCCTGGAGGAAATGATGGACGTGGCCAGCGCCACGGAGTGTACCGGCTTAATGCCTACTCCGCCAGCCAATGAAGCGGAAGCGGAGTCCTACACGGAATTATATCCCATTCCCCGGCCGCCGAAACCGCCCCAAAAACACCACCGGTAATGGCCGGTTCTCTCCGGAAAACAGTCCGGGGAGAATACATCTAATTTACGGCTTTAATGATAAACCTAGAAAGGAAGATTTTTGCAATGACTCCAGTTTTGTACATGGTGATTCCTTGTTACAATGAGGAAGAAGTATTGCCGGAAACCAGTCGCCGCTTGAACGAAAAGTATGATGCCCTGATTGGATCCGGGGCTATTTCTCCGGATAGCCGGGTGGTGTTTGTCAACGACGGTTCTAAGGACCGAACCTGGGAAATTATTCAATTCCTTCATCAGGAAAATCCACGGTTTTCCGGCGTGGATCTCACCCGAAACCGGGGACATCAAAATGCGTTGTTGGCGGGCTTAATGACGGTGAAGGATCTCTGCGATGCCGCCATTTCCATGGATGCCGACCTGCAGGACGACATTAACGCCATTGATGAGATGGTGGAAAAGTTTAAGGAAGGCAACGACATTGTTTACGGGGTGCGTTCCAGCCGGGAAACCGATACCTTCTTTAAGCGCACCACCGCCCAGGGCTTTTATAAAGTTATGGATCATCTTGGAGTTAAAACAGTGTATAATCATGCGGATTTCCGCCTGATGAGCCGCCGGGCTTTGGAAGGACTTTCGGAGTATCGGGAGGTGAATCTGTTTTTGCGGGGAATTGTCCCTCTGATCGGCTATAAATCCGATGTGGTGTACTATCAGCGGGCAGAGCGATTTGCCGGAGAAAGCAAATATCCTCTGAAAAAGATGCTGTCTTTTGCTGGGGAAGGGATTACTTCCTTTTCCACGAAGCCAATGAAGATGATTACCTGGCTGGGTGTTATTATCTTTTTAGTGAGCATCGTTATACTGATTTGGAGTATTGTAGGCTTCTTCTTGGGAACCACTGAACCGGGCTGGGCTAGCTTGATGGTGTCCATTTGGGCCATTGGCGGGCTGCTGCTGCTGAGTGTGGGAATTGTGGGAGAGTACATCGGTAAGATTTATCTGGAGACGAAACACCGTCCTCGATTCCGGGTGCGGGAATTCCTACACGATGTCCCGAAGCAGGATCCTTCGAAATAAAGTGAATTTACACCGGCGAACAGGGGATGTCTTGTTTTCGCCGGTGTTTTGCGCTACAAGTAGCTGGAGATTCCCAGTGCAGCTGCTCTTGTGTTTTCCGTAAAATTATGTTATACTAAACTTGAATATTTTCTGTGCAGAAAGGAGTGGAAGAGAATGGATTCCTCTGCATTTCTTACCTACAAAGGCCGCCCTCTGGTGCGCAGCGGCAAGCAGATCTACTACGGCAATATGTACGAACCTTATGTTGTCATGATGCAGGTGATGGACGAAGAGGCCCAGGGAGACATCACCCGTTCCAAAAAGGTGTTGGTGAAGCTGTTTAACACCAATCCCTCCCTGAATCCCATGGAAGCATTTGAAAAGACTGCGGAAAAGAACGGTTTGTACCAGGCGCTGGACATTGCCAGTGTTTGGTTGGATGCTGCTTTGAAAAAAGCGGGGAAAAAGTAACGGAAAACGCACTCAAAAGGAAGGCGCTTCGCAAAGAAGTTGCCTTCTTTTGGTTTTTGTAATCAACCGGGATGTTTGGAATTGCAAGTAACGTTCATTGTTGTTGGGAGGGTAAATATTGATCGGGCTAAAACGTGGAACTGTAAAACTATGCGAACATGAAAAGGAATGGGAATTGGAAGCTCAGAGGACAATTGCTTGCTTAAAGCAGATATTAGGTAATGTGATAAAAGATATTCAGCATGTAGGGAGTACCGCTATCCTTTCCATAAAGGCAAAACCGATCATTGATATTGCAGTGGCAGTTGATGAGTTCGATGCTATTCTCCGTTTTGAAAAAGAATTAAAAGACAATGGATTTTACTAATGCCCCAATGCACAAGCATCCCTCCGGGATCAGTTGTTGTTTGCTTGTGGTAACTTTTATGAGGGAACGGGAGACTTGCAAACCCATTTCATTCATGTTGTTCGTACCAACAGTATGGATTGGATCCATTATATCAATTTCAGAGATTATCTTAACAACACACCTTTCGCTGCAAAAGAGTATGAAAATTTAAAGGTAGCCCTTGCTCGACAAGCGCCTGCTGAGAATGGCAGAGAAGTGTATTGCCAGGGGAAACACGATTTTATTGTCCATACATTAAGAAAGGCGCTTGTAAAATCTTATCTCGGAAAAACAGTAACGATAAAAATAGACAAACCAATCGGAAACGTACACCCAAAGCACCCAGAACTTGTTTATCCGATCCAGTCCGGATATATACCTCACGTGTTTGGCAGTGATGGTGAAGAACTGGGTGTGTATTTGCTTGGTGTGGAGGTTCCGGTGGAAGAATACACGGCTTCCATGATCGGAATCGTTCATCGCCACAACGATGTGAAAGATAAGTTGATCGCCGCACCCGAAGAATTAAATTTGGATGAAAACAAAATTTTGGAATCGGTTGGTTTTCAGGAACGATACTATAAGAGCGAAATTGAACTGTATAACGAATCCATCAGGGAAGTTTGAAATATGAAGTCTATGGAATAGCGAGCATTGGATTTTGGATGGCAAAACGGAGGCGCTTTTTCAAGGTTCGGCCCTTGCAAAACCCGAGGGAGGGTTGTATAATAACAGTGGATTCCGCCTCGATCGACGGGATTGGAAGAATGTTTGAGATGAATCAGGAAAGGTTGTGTTTCCAATGAAACCCTTTATCGTTGAAACCAGCGCCCGTCACGTCCATGTGACGAAGGAAGATCTCGCTACTTTGTTCGGCCCCGATGCCGTTCTGCACAACAAAAAAGACCTGTCTCAGCCTGGTCAGTTCGCCTGCACCGAAAAGGTGAAGGTGGTAGGCCCCAAAGGCGAAATGATGTGCAGCATCCTGGGCCCGGAACGCAGCGCCAGCCAGGTAGAGCTGTCCCTCACCGAAGCTCGGAAACTGGGCCTCACCGCCATGATCCGGGAAAGCGGAGATCTGGCCGGAACCAGTGGATGTAAGTTGGTGGGCCCCGCTGGAGAAGTGGAACTGAAGGAAGGCGTGATCGCCGCCAAGCGCCACATCCATATGACTCCCGAAGACGCCAAGGAATACGGTGTGGAAAACGGTCAGATTGTCAGTGTGAAGGTTTCTACCCCTGAACGCAGCTTGATCTTCGGTGACACCGTAGTGCGGGTGAGCACCAAGTATGCTCTGGCTATGCACATTGATACCGATGAAGCCAACGCTGCCGGATGCAGCGGCAATGTAATGGGAGAAATTGTGTAAGTTACACAAGCCTGTTTTATCAAGAAAGCGGAACTTTCTTCGCAACGGAGAAGGTTCTGTTTTCTTTTGTCCAGTTGAAAAAAGTGGTTGACTTTTAAAATTTTTGCCGCTATAATTCTTAGTGCGCTAATCATTAGCAAGCTAAATATTTATTTGGAGAGGGGGAAATCTATGGATCCCGATTCCAGTGTGGGCGCCCAGGTAGGGCGGTTGCAACACCTGATCTGGCGGCGGATGGAAGCTTCCGCTTCTGCTTGCGGCATCAGCGGGGCACAGGGGCAGATTTTGCTGTTTATCCTGCGCAATCCCACGGTGTACCAAAAGGATTTGGAAAAGACCTTTCACCTGCGTCCTTCCACTGCCACCGGCCTGTTAAAGCGGATGGAGAAAAACGGTTTGGTTCACCGGGAAAGTTGTCAGGAGGATGCCCGCCTGAAGCAGCTGATTCCCACTCAGCGGGGCCGTGAGCTCTACAGCCAGGTGCACCAGGAAACGGAACGGACCGAAGCTCTTCTCACCAAGGGAATTTCTTCGGAAGAGATGAAAACCTTCTTCCGGGTGATTACCCAAATGCAGCAAAACTTGGTCAGCGATTGCTGCAAATCAAACCAACCTAAAAGCGAAAATGAAGGAGGATGAAATCTTGATTAAAAAATTAGCCAGAAGTCTCCGGGAATTTAAAAAGGACCTGTCTCTTATAC
>DXWR01000271.1 GCA_019416775.1 Oscillospiraceae bacterium
GTATTCGTCCTATTGAGCTGTTTTCGGCAAAGCCGAATGACGGATTCTTACCGTCAACGAATCGGAACGGGACGAGTTCGCCCGATTTTTGCCGAAGGCAAAATTGCGGCCATACTTTACGGCCGCAAAGGGCGGACTTACGCAAACGATAAATGGTCCGGCATCCAAACCGATTTCGGCGAAACCGAATGACGGCTGGCCTTTTTGGCCGTCAAGGTTTGGATGGATAAGTCAGCAAAGCTGACTTATCTGTTCCCGTACATCTTCTCGTAGTAATTCTGATAATCCCCGTTGATGATGTTCTGCCACCACTGTTTGTGGGTCAGGTACCAATCAATGGTCTGCTTGATGCCCACGTCGAAGGTGGTGGTGGGGCTCCAGCCCAGCTCGGTCTCGATCTTGGTGGGATCAATGGCGTAACGGCGGTCGTGGCCCTTCCGGTCGGTGACAAAGGTAATCAGGCTTTCCGGCTTGCCCAGTTCCTTGAGGATGGTCTTGACCACCTGAAGGTTGGTGCGTTCGTTGTGGCCGCCCACGTTGTACACTTCCCCTTCCCGGCCGTTGTGGATGACCTTGTCAATGGCGGCGCAGTGATCCTTCACATACAGCCAGTCCCGGACGTTTTCCCCGGTGCCGTATACCGGCAGGGATTCGTCCGCCAAAGCCCGGGAGATGATCAGGGGGATCAGCTTTTCCGGGAAGTGGTAGGGGCCGTAGTTGTTGGAGCAGCGGGTGATGGTCACCGGCAGGCCGTAGGTACGGTGATAAGCCAGCACCAGCAGGTCGGCTCCCGCCTTAGAGGAGGAGTAGGGAGAAGAGGTATGGATGGGGGTCTCTTCGGTGAAGAACAGATCCGGCCGGTCCAGGGGAAGGTCTCCGTACACCTCATCGGTGGAAACCTGATGATAGCGCTGAATGCCGTACTTGCGGCAGGCGTCCATCAGCACCGAGGTGCCCAGGATGTTGGTTTTCAGGAAGATCTCCGGGTTGACGATGGAGCGGTCCACATGGCTTTCCGCGGCGAAGTTCACCACGATGTCGAACTTTTCCTTCTCAAACAGGTCATAGACGTATTCCCGGTCGGCGATGTCCCCCTTGGTGAATTTAAAGTGGGGATTTTTCATGGCCTCTTCCAGAGTTTCCAGATTACCGGCATAGGTCAAAAGGTCCAGACCCACAATGTCGTAATCCGGATGATTTTCCAACATATAGTACACAAAGTTGCCGCCGATAAATCCGGCTGCACCGGTGACACAAATCTTCATGGTGTAATGTTCCTTTCTCAAATATCTTGGTTTACCCTTCAAAGGTGAAGTTGGCGTCGCTGTCTGCGTAGAGGGGAGCGCTCAAATCCTTCTGGCTGAGGATGGGATCCTGCACCAGGCTGGACCAGTCAATGCCGAAGGCGGGATCGTCGTAGCGCACCGAACGGTCGTTTTCCTTGGAATAGAACTCGTCCACCTTGTACTGCACCTCCACGTTGTCGGTGAGGGTGACAAAGCCGTGAGCAAAACCTTTCGGAATGTAGAACTGCTTGTGGTTTTCCTCGGTGAGCTCCACCGCGTAGTGTTTCAGATAGGTAGGGCTGCCTTTGCGCAGGTCTACCACTACGTCGATGATCTTGCCACGGGTGCAGCGGATCAGCTTGGTCTGGCACTTAGGATTGGTCTGGAAGTGCAGGCCCCGGAGAGTACCCTTCTGAGCGGAAAAACTCTGGTTGTCCTGCACAAAGACGGTTTGAATCCCTGCCATAGCCAGCTTCTGAGCGGAGTAGGTTTCGGTAAACCAGCCTCGATTATCCCCGTACAGCTTAGGTTCTACAATGCACAAACCGGGAAATTCGGTTTTGGTGACCTGCAGGTCACCACAGACAATGACGTTTTCTTCCATGTATGGTTCCTTCCTTTCCAAGAGATTCAAAGAAGATCAGATCTTGCCCTCGGCCACCTTTTTCAGGTGCATACCGTAGGCGCTTTTGCCGTATCTGGCGGCGGTATCCAACAAGGTTTTTTGGGTGATCCAGCCCTTCTGAAAGGCAATTTCTTCCGGGGCGGAAACCATCACATTCTGCCGGGTCTGGACCATATGGACAAATTCCCCTGCTTCCAGCAGGCTGTCCATGGTACCGGTGTCCAGCCAAGCATAACCCTTGCCCAGCAGCTGGACATCCAGGTCGCCCTGTTCCAGATAGATCCGGTTCAGGTCGGTGATTTCCAGTTCGCCCCGAGCGGAGGGCTTCAGGTTCTTGGCGTACTCCACCACCCGGTTATCATAGAAATACAGCCCGGTAATGCAGTAGTTGGATTTGGGATGTTCCGGTTTTTCCTCCACCGAAAGCACCTTGCCGTTTTCATCAAATTCCACAATGCCGAACCGTTCCGGGTCGTCTACCCGATAGCCAAAGACAGTGGCCCGGCCCTTGTTGGCTGCCGCCTTTTGCAGAGCTTCGTCCAGGTGCTGGCCGTAGAAGATGTTGTCTCCCAGTACCATGGCCACGTCGTCGCCGCCGATGAATTCTTCTCCCAGGATAAAGGCTTGGGCCAACCCGTCGGGAGAAGGCTGTTCTTTATAGCTCAGCCGCACCCCGTATTGGCTGCCGTCTCCCAGCAATTTCTGGAAGTTGGGCAGATCCACCGGGGTGGAGATGATCAGGATATCCTGGATCCCCGCCAGCATCAAGGTGGACAGGGGGTAGTAGATCATGGGTTTGTCGTAAATGGGAAGCAGCTGTTTGCTGGTAATCATGGTCAGGGGGTACAACCGGGTGCCGGAGCCGCCTGCCAAAATGATTCCTTTCATACTCTGTTCCTCCGTTTCATTTCGTTGTTGAGGATGGCGTAATCCTACTTAGAACATAGTCATTTTACCATAATTTTTCGTTGGTTGCAATGTTTTTCCAGGAAAAAGGGCCGGTATGTTGCGCAGAAGTCTTGGTTTTTTTCGTATTTTTCCCTTTTGCACAAAAACCATTCCCATTGTAGAAGAGGTTTGATAAAAAACCAAGGCCCCAAGTGGTAAAACAAAACGGCCCGCCAGAAAGCTGCCAAGTGTTTTGAATTTTGCCGCGCCGTTCTTCTTCCCTCCCGGCACAGCGTTATCCCGGATCCTCCAGCCCATGGCGCTGGACGGCAGCATCGAAGGTTTTTTCAAAGGGCGGCCTTTAGGACGAACAACTAGACAAAAAACAACCGCCCCTTTCCACCAGAGGCGGTCGCAAACTCACACAGGAGCAGCAGCGGGGAACTTCTTTACCGCTTGATAAAGAATTCCTCGTACCATTTTAAGAACATAAACACCGTCCAGATCTTCCGGCTGTTGTCGAACTTTCCGGCCCGGTGCTGGTCCAGCAGTTGAACCAGATATTCGCTGTTGAAAAATTCGCTGGCGGTGGCGCTGGTAAAGTACCCCTTCACCAGGTTGTAGTATTTGTCCTGCTTCAGCCACACCCGGATGGGTACCGGGAAGCCAAGCTTTTTCTTGTCGGCGGTCTTTTGAGGGATCACCTGCTCCGCGGCCTTGCGCATGGCCAGCTTGGTGGTGGTGCCCTGCACCCGGTACTGCTGAGGGATGGTCTGGGCCAATTCCAGCACCTTCCGATCCAGGAAAGGCACCCGAACTTCCAGGGAGTTGGCCATGCTCATTTTATCCGCCTTTAGCAGAATGTCATACGCCATCCAAAGGTGAATATCCAGATACTGCATCTGGGTCACCGGATCCTTATCCTGGACTTTATCAAAGAAGGGGCGGGTGATGTCCTGAGTACCGAAAGTAGCCACATGGCGCTTTAACAGCTTCTTTTTCTCCACTTCATCGAAGATAAAAGCGTTTCCAATGTACCGCTCCTGGAGTGGTTTGGAGTGGCGGATGATAAAGTTCAGTCCCCGGACATGGGGCAGACGGTCCGCCGCCCAACCCAAAGCCCGGCGGATGGGCAGAGGGATGATATCAAAGCCCCGGTGTTCCAAGGGCTCCCGATAGATGTTGTAGCCGCCGAAGAATTCGTCCGCTCCTTCCCCGGACAGGGCCACCTTCACGTGCTTGGCCGCCTCCCGGCTGACGAAGTACAGCGCCACTGCCGCCGGGTCCGCCAAAGGCTCGTCCATGTGGT
Source organism: Oscillospiraceae bacterium (assembly GCA_019416775.1). Classification (GTDB taxonomy): domain Bacteria; phylum Bacillota; class Clostridia; order Oscillospirales; family Ruminococcaceae; genus Egerieicola. Next base: position 4,109 of record DXWR01000271.1, read on the forward strand.
ACTGGATCTTACCCAGGTTATCCCAGTATTCCTCAGGAGTGATGATATGGTTGATGTTTTGGACATTAATGTACTGACTAAACTCCTTGGCCCAGCCGATTTCGTTGTACCGTTCGTCCTCGCCAAAGCCCACGGTGAAGGTTTTGTCCACCTGAGCCAGGCAGGCCACATAAGAGGAGTCCACCCCGCTGGACAGGAAGGAACCTACTTCCACGTCAGCGATTTTGTGGTGGGCGATGGAGTCCTTCATCACCTTGGTGATCTCCTCCACCCAGCCGTCCAGGTCCTTGCTGCCGTCTGCCTGGAATTTGGGCTCCCAATACCGCTTGACCTCGATCTTGCCCTTATAGCAGGTGAGATAGTGGGCAGGGGGCAGTTTATAGACGTTTTTAAAGAAGGTCTCCTCACAGGGTGAGTACTGGAAGGAAAGGTACTGCTCCAAAATGGGCAGATTCAGTTCCTTCTTGAAGTTGGGGTGGTGCAGAAAGGCCTTGATTTCGCTGGCAAAAAGGAAGCTGCCCCCCATCTGGGCGTAATACAGCGGCTTGATGCCGAAGTAGTCATGAGCCATAAACAGCAGTTCCTTGTTCTGGTCCCAGATCACAAAGGCAAACATTCCCCGGAGCTTGTTCAGCATCTCGGTGCCATACTGCTCGTAAAGGTGGATCAGCACCTCCGAGTCACTTTCGGTGCGGAACCGATGGCCTTGCGCTAGCAGATCCGGGCGGAGTTCCTGGTAGTTGTAGATCTCCCCGTTGAATACCAGAACAATGGAATTGTCTTCGTTGTACAGGGGCTGGTCGCCGCCTCCTAAGTCGATGATGGAAAGCCGGCGGAAGCCCAGGGCCACCTGATCGTCGATGTAAGTGCCCGCACTGTCCGGGCCACGGTGGATAATGGCGTTCATCATGTTGGTGAGAACGTCCCGTTTATTGTGAATATGGTCGGCAAAGCCAACAAAACCGCACATATCGCAACCTCCTTGGATGGGATGGGATGAAATGGGTGGTAGAATATAAAAAGTATACCGGATTTTTCCCCCGGTGGGTACTGTCTGAAGGGCAAGTTTTCTGATTTTACCAGATTTCCCGGGCAGAAGGAAAGACTGGGTGTGACAACTGTACAAGCCCAAACGAAAAAAACGATTAAAACAATCCTTTGTTGTACCGAAACTGGGCGTAAACCATCAGCCCAATTCCCACTGCAATGGCGGCAATGGCCACATAAGGGCAAGCCAGACTCCATGGAGTCCAAGCCAGCACACCCCCTAAAATCAGCCCTCCGCCTATCACAACCAAACCGCTGCCCATCCATTTTCCATAAGGCCGGGCGGTTTCCTGGATGATCCGTTGGCGCTGGTACCAGTGGATGGAGGAGAGGTTGCCCCGGATATTCAAAATGCCCAGGGCAATGAGAAATCCTCCCAACAGAGGCAAGGCAATCCCCTCAAACACGGTGCATTCCTCCTAAATGCTGAAAAACTGCCCCAAAGTCCGCAGCCAGGTGTTTTTGGTAAAGCCGTATTTCAAAATCCGCCGGGCTTTCCCAAAGCGCCCCAGTTTGGGGATGGTGTACCAGGCAGTGAGAATCTCTTTTTGCTGGAGAGTGAGCTTGTCCTCATATTCCCGGCAAAGGAACTCTGCCTGGGCAAACATCTCCCGGTAATTTTTTTGAATCTGCTCCTTTTGAGAGAGCTTGTGGGTGTAAAAGGACAGATCACGGATATCCTTGGCCCCCACAGAGTTATCCCCGTGCTGGCGGTAAAGCATCAGGGGCTGATCGGTATACCCGATTTTACCGAAACAGGCCGCCAGCAGCCCCAGCCACCAGTCGTGCATCGCACAAACCGGCGGCGTCTTGTCCGCCAAGGCAAACAAAGGCTGGTTAATCATCATGGTGCAGCCGGTGATGCAGTTTTGCACCAGCAGATTGGTGAGGCTGCAACGCTCTGGGCTAATGCCCTGAAAGGCGAAGAAAGAGGGATTTAATACCGCTAGATCCTTGTCCACCACCTTCAGGTTGCCGTGAACCAAGGCGGGAACTGCGGGACTTTCTTCCGTCTGCCGCATCAAAGCCAGGGTCCGCTCCACCTTGTCCGGCAGCCAGACGTCGTCCTGGTCGGAAAACATCAGGTAATCCCCAGGCCGGCAGAGGTTCTTTTCCCGGACAGCATCCAGCAGCGCAAAAAAATTACCCTTGGCGCTGCCGGTGGGCTGGGTTTTTGGCAACAGGGTAATCTGGTCCGGGTACCGGCCCGCATAGTGCTCCAGCACCTCCCAGCTGCCGTCGGTGGAGCCGTCGTCCCGGATCAGCACCGAAAAAGGTTCCTTGGTGGTTTGGCTCAAGATGGAATCCAGTTGAGCGGGAAGGTATTCCTTGCCGTTATAACAGGCCAGCAGGATGGTAATCATAAAAATCCCCCTTCGGGCAGAGGTGAAAAGACTCTTTGCCTCCATGCAGTAATGGTGTAATTTGATGGGTTTCCCCTGGTTTGGCAAAGCAAATGCCGCCCTTGCCGGTTAACGGCAAAGGAGGAATCGTAATCATTGTCCTAGATAATAATTATACCATAGAGAGCGCGGGATTTGCAACCGATTAACCGGCCAAGCTTAACAAAGCCTCTTTCACAGATTTTTAGACATAAACCTCTATTTTTTATAGAGGTTGACCAACTACAAAAAGAGTGGTAAAATAGAGGTACAAATTTTAGAGACCCCTTGGGGCAAAATTCCAAGGGAGAAGACCGCTTCCCGAAACCAAGGAGATTGAAACACAAAGGAGAAAGAGCATGAAAAAATACCTTACCTACTTGTTGCTGGCAGTGGCGGTGCTGGTGATGCTGGCGGGCTGGTTTCTCGTCCCCACTGCAGCCCGCACTCCGGTGCTGGGCGCCGGTTTGGCGGTGGCAGTGGCAGCGTTGATCAGCGCCATTGTCATCCCCTCTCCGGACAAAGACAAAAAGAAAGCCGCCCAGCAGTCTGGTTTGGAAGGAGTGTCTCCCTCCCAGCCTGCCTCCGACGCCAAATAATCCAAAACGAAACAGGACCTGCTTGCGCAAAAACACCGGGGCAGGTCCTATTTCTTGTCTAAAATTAGTTTTAAGTTTTCCCCACAGAAAGCCAAGTGAATTTCCCAACTAATTTTTGCAAAGCAAAACGAGGATGTTCTGTTTGGCCCCCAAGGTTTGGAGAAGAAAGATCATTCTTGCTGACCTTTCGTGGCAATGCAGAAATAGATGGGCAACCCCTGCTCCACAAACCGCAGTTCGTGCTCGGTGGGGTGGTTCTGGGAAAGCCAAGAGGAGTGGTACAGGTCCCGCTCCACCGCTTTTAACGTATAGCCGGAATCTTCAAAGTAACGAAGGCTGTGGTCGAAAAGCATTTTGTCGTCGGTTTTAAACCAAATCTCCCCGGCGGGGAAGAAGGTGGCGTACTGCTCCAACTGCCGGGGATGGGTCAGCCGCTTTTTGAACTGTTTGGGGTGATCCCAGGGGTTGCAGAAATTGATGTAGATCCGTTCCACGGTGTCCTCTGGAGAAAGGATATTGGTAATGCGGCTGATGTCGTAGGGGGTCAGCAGTACGTTGTCCACCTTCCGCTCTGCCTGGACATAGGCGGCGTTGATGTTGCGGATGGCGCTGGCCAGCACCAAGCTTTTGATGTCGATACCCAGGTAATTGATCTGAGGATTTTCCACCGCCAGGCTGGCCAAAAACACTCCTTTGCCGCAGCCCAGCTCCAGATGCACCGGCTGGGATTTTTCAAACAAGGAATGCAGGTGTCCCCGGATGGGAAAGGGATCCGCCAGATAATAAGGGCAGGCCTCCAGTTCCCCTTTGGCCCAGGGTTTGTTGCGCATTCGCATGGAATTCACCTTCCGTTTAGAGATTGGCAGAAAAAGAAAACAGCCGCTGGATGCACCAAAAGGCGGCTGTGGGATTTGCTCTTTTAGGATACCGGGTTTTGTGAAATTTGTCAACCCTCTTCCCCGGCAGGAGTGGAGGGCTTTTTGTGTTCCTTTACCCAGTCGGCAAAGTTTTCAAAAAAGTAGGCGTCCGGCTTTTGGCGGTCCTCCACCAGCTTGAAAAAGCAAGAAGGAATTTCCCCTTGACGTTGGTTTTTCCGCACGCAGGGGGTGCAGCCCTGATCGTGCCGGGAGGGATGGCAGGGACAGTCCAGATCGGTGCAGGTGCAGTAGCTTTTCCAGTGGTTCATGATCCTTGCTCCCTTATTTTTCCCCTTTGGACTTCTTTTGCAGCAGGTACACAATGGTCACTGCCAAAGAAATCACGCCTAAGGCCAGTCCGGCAACGGCTCCCACGGTGTTCCAGCTGCCGGTTTGGACTCCCACCAGCTGCAAAATGGCAAAGACGCTGAAATCTGCCAGCGCCAGGCAGGCCAAAATCATGGCGGCGGGCTTGAGCTTGCCTTCCGTACCGGTTTTCAGCAGCACCACCAAACTCAGCACGGCGATGACAATCAAAATCAAATCCACCACCGTCTCGATGGTCACCCACCAGGTGCCGGAATCGGGCAGCAGCCGGACGATTCCCAGCAGCAGGGCTACAATGGGGTAGTAAAGATCTTCGTTAAAGTGTTTTTTCACGATGTACATCCT
>DXWR01000272.1 GCA_019416775.1 Oscillospiraceae bacterium
CATTATAAGTGGGAGCGGCATTTTCCCCTTCCGGGACAGGATTTTCCTGCCCCGGTTTTTCTTGCCCACTGACGGTAACTTATGCTATACTAAAACTGGAAAAATAAATGAGAAAAGGAGAAAGGACCATGTTAAAATGGAAAAAACTGGCTGCTTTGTTGCTTGCCGGGGTCTTAACGTTTTCCTTTACCGCCTGCCAAAGCCCGCCGCAGGAAGAGGAAGCCTCCGATTTACTTTCGATAGGGGAGAGTCCGGTGGCCATGAAAACCGTCACTCAGGACAGCGAAGACGGGTATGTGACCTATACCTTTGAGATTCCGGAAGATTGGAGTGCTGTGGAGCAGGATTATTTCACGGTAGTCGCTATGGATTCAGATAATCCGGAGATCGAATCCCTTCAGGACCTTCTGAGCTTTTCCCACGCCGTGAGAATTAATAATTACTATTATAGTGCTTTGAGTCTTTCTAAAGAGGAGCAGAAGGCTTATCAAGACCTGTTGGCGGGAGATCCGCAACACTATAAGGAAATGACAGAGGAAAGCATTGCCCGGAATAATGAATTGCTGGAAGAATATGCAGGCTATAAGGTGCAGTTGACCAACTTTCAGTGCAGCTACTATCAAGGAAGATCCGGCACCCTCGTCCTTGTGCAGGTTACTACTACCAACGGAACTTCCTCCGCAACGGAGGTGCGCTGCTTTCGAGAGGACATCCCCCAGTATATGGTCATGGGGTTATACAACGACCAACTGGAGCTTTCCTCCGGGGAAATCGCCCGGTATGTGATGGACTCCTTGCAGGTGGAGGAGCACTTTACCGTAGACGACGGCATTATCCATAAGGAAGGGGAATGATTTTATGAAACGTATCGCAAAATTTGAACTTGTCAGCCGGGAGCAGTTCCTCCCCGCTTATCAGGAGGCCTTTGGGGGCGACTCGGTCCAGGCGGAGCAGGCCTATCAATCTTTGAAACTCCCCTGCCGTGCCACCTCCGGCAGCGCGGGATACGACTTTTTTACCCCTGGTCCGGTGACTCTTGCCCCTGGGGAAACTAAAAAAATTCCCACCGGCATTCGGGCGAAGATGGAACCGGGCTGGGTGCTGCAAATCTTTCCCCGCAGCGGATTGGGCTTCCGTTACCGGCTGCAGCTGGACAATACTGTGGGCATCATTGACAGCGATTATTATTGGTCTGACAATGAAGGGCATATCTTCATTAAGATCACCAACGACTCCAACTCCGGCAAGACCCTCACCCTCTGTCCGGGGGATGGGTTTGCTCAGGGAATCTTTTTGGAATACGGCATTACCATCGACGACGACGCCCAAGGGGTGCGCAACGGGGGCTTTGGAAGCACCTCTTGCTAGGGTTCACAAATTGCACATAAAGGAAATACAAATTCGCAACTGTTTCTTCAAGATGCTGTTATTTTTGTTCGGTATACTAAGGATGCGATCTGAAAAGAGCAGCGTTTCCCCAAGACGCTTCGGATCGCAATGACACATGACCCTCTCTTTTCTTTTTCTCCTTTTTTTCTCTTTTCTCAAGCAAGAGACCGCTGGAAATTTCCGGCGGTTTTTTGCTGTTTTGTTTGTTTTTTTGGAAAAACTGGGAATTTCGCGATATTTGGAAAATTGGATGAAAAATTGTTTCTGTTTTTTCAATCTTTCGCCATATCTTCTCCAAATCCCATTCAAATTCCCAGTGTATACTGACCACAGTTCCAAAAAGCGTGATCGCTTGCGGACATTACTGCCGGGCGCAAAAGAAGCCGCTGTCTTTTGGCAGGCAGACCAAAAATTCCTCCCTGCCGGGAGTTTATCATAGAAAAAAGCAGTCGCTCCGAATAGAACGGCTGCTTTCCTTATCTGTTTTTGGTTACAGCAGGGGCTGCATTTCCTTAACCATCCGTTGTTCTAGGTCGATGAGCCGACAAGCGACTTCCCGGGAAGAGGCGTCGGCTTGGGGGAACTGGTTGAGGTATTTGTTCAACGATTTGATTCCCATGTTGCACCCGTCTGTGACCAGTTCGGCGATGGTGGAATCGGAAGTTTCCATAGCCAATTTCATGTTGGTTTTCATCCAGGACATCCCTTTGGCCATCACAGCCGGTTCTTTGCCAGGTTTGCGGTGCTGGCCTAACAGCTGTTCCGTGCGCTGTTGGAGTTCTTCGTGCTCCATTCGGTATTCCTGGAGCTGCTGGCGCAAAGGCTGGGTGGCACTGTCCATCATATCCCGGATGGAATCTAATCCCATGCGGATGCCGGCGTCGCATTCTTGGAGCAGGTTTACGGTATCAGGTTGGTTCATGCGGATTCCTCCCAAACGATTTTTCAGTACAGTCTGTCCCGAAGAGGAGAAATTATTCTGCAAAACCGGTAGAAAAAGGAAAAAGCAACGGAGTGTTTCACCTTTTTTTCAAATTCCTTCCTTTTCTTGTTCAAAAGATATTCAAAAATTCATGGTACAGTATAACCGTAGCCAAACAGATTGACCCTCTGTTGGTTACTGAAAGGATCACTTTCATTATTCTCCTTTTTTCTCTTTTTTCCAGCAAGGAGCCGTCGGTGCCATCCGGCGGTTTCTTGTTTTTGTCATTTTTACATCAGCTGCTCCAGAATTGCCTGATACAGCAAAGCGGGGTTTTCCACAAACCGCCGTGCCGCTTGTTTGGCAGAGGCTTCGTCTGGGGTGTATAAGGTCAGTTCCATGGGGCAGTAGTCCTGCTCTTGGAGGGTCAACCGCACCAAAACTCCGTTTGGTCCGGGCATTAACGTGTAGCTGGCCGGGTTTTCTACCTGTTCCGGCTGCTTGCAGGCTGCTTCCAATAGAGCTTCCCGCACGGAGGGAGGAAAACTGCCGGAAAGTTCCCGTACAGCCTGAGTGCCTTTGGCAGTGAGGGTGAGCACCCCTTCTTCTTCTAAAACCAGGCCCCCCTGGCGCAGTTGGTCTAAACAGCAGCAAAGGGTGAAGTAGTTTACCAATCCGGTGCTTTGCACCGACCGCATCAGACGGCTCAATTCCATCTGCCGGCCGCATTGTTCCAGCAGCCAGCAAAGCAGCACCCGCACTGTGGCGGGATCATGGTACCCGCCCGGTTCCACTCCGGCAAAAATATTCTCCTGCAAAAGAAAGCCTCCTTCCGGTTGGATAGGTATCAAATCTTTTAATCTCATTATAACAATCTTTCTTACTTGGCGCAACCGCTTTCCTTGCAATCCTGCCAGTGGGTGTGGTACACTAAATTCAACCAGAGAGAGGAGAGAAATTTCTATGGAGATGGGTATTTCCACCGCTTCTTTCTATCCTACCTTATTGGAGGACGCCTTGGAACAGCTGGTTACCCGGCAGGTTCCGGTGGCGGAGCTGTTTCTCAATACCTTCAGCGAGTTGAATCCCCCGCTGCGGCAAACGGTCCGTGCTTGGTTGGATTGTGGCAGTACCCGTGCTATTTCGGTACACCCCTTTACCAGTGTGTTGGAATCCTCCCTGTTTTTCACCAGTTATTCCCGGCGGTTTGAGGATGGGGTGGAGCTGTACCGCCGTTATTTTGATTACGCTGCCCAGATGGGAGCGAAAATTTTGGTATTCCATGGCAATCACCGAAACACCAGCCGTCCGCCGCAGCGTTACTATGAGCGGTTTGCCCGGCTGCGGCAGGCAGCCAAAGAGACGGGGATCATCCTGGCACAGGAAAATGTCTTTGCCCATTGCAGCCAAGATCTGCCATTTTTGGTGGAGATGCGCCGCTACCTGCACGATGAAGTGGAATTTGTGCTGGATAATAAGCAGGCTCTGCGGGGAGGACAGGATCCCATGGAAATGGCCAAGGCCTTAGGAGACCGAGTGGTGCATCTCCATCTTTCCGATTCCGTTCCGGGGAAGGATTGCCTGCCGCCAGGAGAGGGG
>DXWR01000273.1 GCA_019416775.1 Oscillospiraceae bacterium
GTTTTGGTGAACACATCGGATTGCTGGGCCGCCGCCAGCAAAGCAAACCCCGACTCTTGAGATTGGCAGAGCCGGGCGGGATCCCGCTGAATGAGAGTTTCCTGTCTGCATTGGGGGAACAGGGCGGAAAGCTCTTCCAACAGCGGGGATGGGGGAATGGGACTTCCCTGCAAATCCCCCTCCGGGAAGGAGAGAAACAACTGCTGTTCCCCGCCGGTTAAGGTCTGGTAGGCGTAAAACCGGCCTTCCTGAGTGCGGCGCAGCCGGTCACGGGCAATGGGAAGCTGGTATTGGGCTAACAGCTCCTCCTCCCCTTCCCCAAACAAGGGACAGCCTGCAGGGGTCTGGGGAAACACCCCTTCTTCCACCCCCACAATCAGCAATACCTTTACCTGTTCCAGATGGAGCTTGCCGCTTTGCCCCACGTTGACACAGTCCAGAGCCTGAGGCACCGTTTCCAACCCGGTTTGCTCTGCCAGCAGCTCCAACAGCTGCCAGTACCGGGAAAAGCTCACCACCCGATCCCCCATAATCTGGGCAATGTCGGTGCAGAGTTCCCCTAACGTTTCCCACATCCGGCGGTATTGGCCCGCCGCCGCCAAGCTTTGGGCGGGCTGTTCCGTATCCTGTTCCAAAATCTGAAGATACTCCTGGGTCACCTGCCGCACCGAAAGCCGGTCCAGCAGATCAAACAGCCCTTGGGTCATGGCTCGGGCAGAACAGTCCCCCAGCCTCCGGAAGGGAAGAACAGCGTCCAGCAAGAACTTTCGCATCTCCTCTAACCGAGCCAGACGGGCCGTTTCTTCCTGCCGCTGCTGAGCATTCCGGGGACCGTCCAGGCCGTAGATGCTCAAGGTAAAGGGAGCGAAAAAGCCTTCCTCCCCCAACCCCCATAAGTACAGATAGTTTTCCAGCTCTCCCACCCGGCTTTCGTCAAAGGGGGTGAGGCCGCATTTCAGCAGTGCCGTAGCCTGCAAGGGGGAAAAGCTGCCCGCCGCCAAGGCGAAACAGCACTGCACCAGCCGGAACAATGGGGATCCAAGAGGAGACATGGGATCGTCCAGGTAATAGGGCACCTGGTACCGCTCCAAAGCCGATTGCAGCAGGGGACGGTAGGCTTCGCTGCCCATCACCACCGCCATATCTCGGTAGCGGTACCCCTTTCGTGCCAGCTCCCGAATCCGGGCAGCCACGGCTTGGGCTTCCTCCTGGCGGTTGGGAGCCCGCAGCAGCTCCAGTTCCCCAGCAGGCCGGTCATAGGGAACCGGTTTAAGGGCGTAGAGCTGCTGTTCCAGGGCCTCCAAGGCCGGAGGGCGCACTCCGGTTGGCTGAGGGATCACCTCCGGGGCAGCCACCGGCACTCCCAGTTTTCGGGCCAAGGCCCGGAGTTGGTGATATAAAAGATCGGAGAGGGCAAATAAGCTTTCCCGGCGAGGGTCGGATGGATCCAGGGTTAGAGTGACGGTGACCCGCTGTCCTTGCAGCAGCATCTGCTCCAGCAAAAGCAATTTATCCTGGGAGAGAAAGTCGAATCCGTCTAAGAAAAACTGTCCGCCTGCAAAACAATGGTGTTCCTGGGCCAGCTTAGCCGCCCGAGCCACGTCCTCCAAAGGATCGGAAAACTGCCGCTGCAAAAGCCCCTGGTAACCGGCGTACACTGCCGCCGTATCCAGCAGCTTGGAGCGCAGGGTGCCTTCGGGCAAGGAATGGGCAAACTCCTCCAAAGCGGTGGGATCCATACCGGCAGACTTCAGCTGCTCCACCGTTTGGAGCATGGCGGGCGCCAGATGGCTCCGGGACACCGGGGAGGAATAAACGGTCAACAGCGGCCCCGCCTCCTCCAAAGCCAGCTGCATCAGCAATAATTTTTGCTTGGCGTCGGCGGCGGGACGTCCTTGGGGGTGGTAGCGGGCCACCAGCCGGGAGGCCAGACGGGAAAACCCAGTGACCTGAATTCGGGAGAAGGCCTTGGCGCCTAAAGTGCGGTAGCAGCGGCGTTCCCCCTCAAAGGTGGATTGGTCCGGTAAAAGCAGGTACACCGGCCGGTCCGAAGGGGGTAAGGCGGCAAGCTGCTCCAGCACCCGCTGGGTTTTGCCGCTATGGCTGCGGCCAAGGAGAAAGGTAAGCATAAAAACCTCCTGGGGAACTTGAAGTGTTTGGAAC
>DXWR01000274.1 GCA_019416775.1 Oscillospiraceae bacterium
GGTAAAAGCGAGTATAATTAATGTTACTGTTTTGCGTAGCAGGGAAAAAACTGCTTAAAATAGAAAAAATGAGGCATATCAGGCGATTTCAGCAACATAAAAATGGGAGGCAATGTGAATGGCTGTAAATAAACCGGAACTGGCTCAGGAAGAAGAAGACAGCATATCCATTACCCGGCTGCTGGAGGCAATCTGGAAGCGGATTTTGTGGGTGATTGCAGCAGTGGTGATTGCTGTCGCCACCTCTGCGATCATTACCCAATTCTTTATTACCCCCCAGTATCAGGCGTCCTGCTGGCTTTTTGTCAACAATTTCAGTAACGCCACTTCGCAAAATGAAGTTTCCACCGCCCAACTCCAAGCGTCTACCCAGCTGGCAAACACCTATATTCAAATGCTGCGCTCCGAAACGGTGCTCAGCGATGTCAGTTCGGAATTGGGCGGCGCTTATACACCGGAAGACCTGTCGCAGATGATCTCCGCCAGCGTCATTGAAGACACACAGATTCTGGTGGTTACCGTGACCCATCCCGATCCGGAGCAAGCTGCTCAGGTGGCCAATGCTGTGGCTCAGGTGGCTCCGGGGAGTATCCAGTCCTTTGTGGAAGGGAGCTCGGTGACCGTTCCCCAGTATGCCAGCGTGCCCACCGAACCAAGCTCTCCCAGCATGGCCCGCAACCTTTTGATTGCCTTTGCGGTGGGCTTGATTGTGGGGGTGGGCGTCGCCTTGATTTCCCATTTTATGGATTCCCGGGTAACTCAGCAGGACAATCTGCAGGAAATGTTTGATTATCCCATGCTGGGCATCATCCCCAACTTGGATTCCGATATCGCCGTTGGGTATTACGGCCCGGACCATGTTTCTGGAAAAGGGAAAAGAAGGAAAGGGTGAGCGGTATTATGGGAAAAAGCAGTAAAAAGAAAAACCTGTCTCCGGTAGACCGTGTGTTAAATAAGGAAAGCTCCTTTGCTGTGCGGGAAGCATACAAGGCTCTTCGAACAAACCTGGAATTTTCCTTTTCAGAAAAGGGAAGCAAATCCCTGCTTTTTACTTCCACCGAACAGGGAGAAGGAAAATCTACCAGCTGCTTAAACACCGCCATTACGTTTGGCGAGGCTGGTTTTAAAACGGTGCTGATTGACTGCGACCTGCGCCGTCCCAACGTCGGTTCTCTGTTAAAGCTGAGTAACCGGGAAGGCTTGTCCAGCCTTCTCACCGGTCATTCTCAGATCAACGATATGCTGATTCCTACGGAGCACCCCAATTTGGATGTGATCGTGTCCGGCCGCATTCCCCCTAACCCAGCGGAGCTGCTTTCCAGCGATGCCATGCAGGAATTGGTGGATCGTCTGAAACGCTACTACGATTACGTGTTTTTGGATGCGCCGCCCATCGGTGTAGTGACCGATGGCATGATCCTCAGCCGCTACGCCGACGGCGTAGTGATGGTGGTGCGGGAAAATGTCACCGATAAGAAGATGCTGCAGGTTGCCATTGGTCAGCTGCAGTTTGCCAAAGCCAAGATCCTGGGCTTTTTGTATAACGACGCCGCTACCGAAGGAAAAGGCTACGGAAAGTATTATGGAAAATATTACGGAAGATAAATCGCTTTTAAGCCGCTTTTTTGAAGCGGCTTTTGGG
>DXWR01000275.1 GCA_019416775.1 Oscillospiraceae bacterium
AGGGGTGGATCACCATCCCCGGAACCTGCGTGGACTACCCTGTCCTGCAAAGCGGCGTCCAAGACCCCGAATACTACTTGCGGCGCACCTATAAAGGGGAATGGCGCACAGCCGGCAGTATTTTCTTTCAGTGGGACTGCACTCCGGAAAGCCGGAACACCGTGGTCTACGGACACAACATGAACGACGGGACCATGTTTGCTGTGCTTCAGAAGATGGCCGATGCAGCATTCCGGGAAGAACATTCCGAAATCCTCCTGCAGACGGAAACCGGACTGCGGGAGTACACCATTGTGGCCGTGCTGAAAACGGATATCTCCAAGCTCTCCTTTAACCGCACCGTATTCGCTGACGATGGGGATTTCCTGTCCTTTCAGAAGGAACTGCTTGCACAGCCGCTGTATCACGACCCAGCATTTATTCCCGGCGCAGACCACCGCCTGCTGACCCTTGTTACCTGTTCCTATGAATGGGATAACGCCCGCACGGTGGTTGTCGCCGTACAAGTGAGGTGAACTTGACTCTATGGAACCGAAAGCAATGATAGTCATTGTCCTGTGCGCTGTCATTTTAGGCGGCCTTGTTTTCCTGCACATTCGCAACCGCAGGAAGAAGTAGCAGAGATTTGATTGGGTGGGGCGCTGGAAAGCGCCCTGCTTTTTGTATTTGATTGCACTGGAGGGATTGATTGAAGAAACTTGGACTTTTAGACTGGCTGGCAGAGCAGCACCGCACCTTCATCTCCAACCTGCGTCTGCAGCCCACCCTAAAATGGGAGGCTCTTGGAGACTTGTACCATCTGGAGAACAAAGAGCAGTACCCGCTGAAGGAGTGGGAAGAAGCCGTGTCCTACCTGCTGGGCTGCGAGGTGCGGTTTTCCAATTATGAGGACATTGAGAAAAGCCTCAAGCCCGTTTCCCTGAAAGTGAGGTGACGCCATGAATCAATTTTACACCGCCGAATCCGTCACGGAAGGCCATCCGGATAAGCTGTGCGACCTCATAGCCGACAGTGTTCTGGATGACTGCCTTTCCCATGACGCTCTCTCCCGTGAGGCCTGCGAAGTGCTGGCCACCAAGGGGCAGGTCATCGTAGCTGGTGAGATCACCAGCTTGCACGAACCCCAAATCCCGGCCATTGTCCGTTCCGTGCTGCGGAAGGTGGGCTACGACCCCGCCCGGTATGCCGTCCAATGCCTCATCCATAAGCAAAGCCCGGATATCGCCGCAGGGGTGGACTGTTCCTTAGAGCAGCGAAGGGAATCACTCAGAGATCCTGTGCTCCGCTTGGGCGCCGGTGACCAGGGAGTCATGGTTGGGTACGCCTGTTCAGAAACCCCGCAGATGCTGCCTCTTCCCGTTGTACTGGCCCACCGGCTGGCCGGCTGCCTCACCACAGCCCGGAAATCCGGCATGGTGCGGGGCCTGCGCCCGGATGGAAAAGCCCAGGTCACCGTGGAGTACGACGAGGATGGGCGCCCCCTGCGGCTGGACACCGTTGTCCTCTCCGCCCAGCACAGCCCGGAGAAGCCCGCTGATGAACTGTTTTGGGAACTCACCGACAAGGTGCTGGCCCCGGCGCTGCAGGCGCTTCCCCCGGATGAGGATACCAAAATCCTGCTGAACCCCTCCGGGCGGTTTGTGCTTGGAGGCCCGGAGGCCGACACCGGCCTCACCGGAAGGAAACTCATGGTGGACAGCTACGGTGTGTTCGCGCCCCATGGGGGCGGCGCCTTTTCCGGGAAGGATCCCACCAAGGTGGACCGTTCCGGGGCATATATGGCCCGCTACATCGCCAAAAACCTCGTAGCCGCCGGGCTGTGCAGCCGGTGCCAGGTGACGCTGGCCTATGCCATCGGAAAAGCCGAGCCGGTAATGGTGGAGGTGGATACCTTCGGCACCGGCGCCATCTGCGCCGATGATTGCCTGGCGGATGCGGTGCGTCTTGTGTTCGGGCTGACCCCTTCGGAGATCATCGCCCAGCTGGACCTTTTGACGCCCCGCTATACCCAAACCGCAGCCTATGGGCATTTTGGCAAGCCGGAACTCCCCTGGGAGCGCACCGACCAGGCCAAAATCCTCCGGGCAACGGTAATCTAAGACAAAGGAAGGAGTATTCCCATGCCCGGAGTGAGCAAAGAGCAGATTGCCGCCGCCAAGCAGATGACTGCCATCGAGTTTCTGCGCCGGTTTCGCCCCCATGAACTGGTCAGAAGCGGCAGCCGTGGTGAGTTCCAGCTGAGGGAGCACGACAGCTTCAAAATCAACGGGGAGTCCTCCATCTGGCATTGGAAAAGCCGGGATATCGGAGGGAAATCCGCTCTGGATTACCTCATCAAAGTGGAAGGGATGAAGTTTGTAGATGCGGTGCTGGCCTTGTGCGACGAATGCCCCGGCTACATCCCGCCTTCACCTCAACCAAAAAAGAGGCCGGAGTTCATCCTCCCACCGGCAGCTGCGAACAACCGCAGGGTGTTCGCCTATCTGCTGAAGCGGGGGATCAGCCGTGGTGTCATCGAAGCCTGCGTCCGGGCAGGGATCCTCTATGAAAGCGCAGACTACCACAACGCTGTTTTCGTCGGCAGGGATGAAACCGGCACCGCCCGGTACGCCTTCCTGCGCGGCACCTACACACGGGGAGAACCCTTCAAGGCAGAGGTGCCGGGCAGCGATAAGCGGTTCTGCTTCCTTCTGCCGCCGAAGGGAAAAACCAACCGGGTGGCTGTGTACGAAGCCGCCATTGAACCCATGGCCCATCTGACGCTGGAAGGGACCACAGACAAATGGCGGCTGTCCCTCGGCGGCATCTATGCGCCGGAAGAAGGACAGCGGCAAGAACGTGAGGCCAAGAATCCCCTTGCGCTGGACGCTTTTCTGGAGCGTCACCCGGAGATCGAGGAAATCGAGATCTGCACCAACAACGACTTTGCCGGGCGCTGGGCAGCATCCCACATTGAGAGAGCCTATCA
>DXWR01000276.1 GCA_019416775.1 Oscillospiraceae bacterium
TTCCTGTGCCCGGAAAGGAATCAGCACAGCGGTGGATTCGGTGGTGAGAGTTCTCATCGCCTGAATTTTCCGCAGGCCGTAAGGGAGGACGGTATCCAGCCCATCCTTCTGCTGCCAGCGCAGGACGCTCATCTGGCACAGATGCTTGCGGGAAATGGTGAGGATGGTTTCGGTATCGCTGTCCAGCTGTTCCTTGGTATCGGCCAGATGGACCATGGTCACCAGCCCGAACATCATCCTTTGATCCCTGTTTGTCAAATCGTCCAGCATTTCTTTGGTTTCCTTCCGCTGCTGCTCCATGTCGTAGGGCAGGACAGCCGAGAAGTTATTGGCGGCATTCTGCTTCCGCTGCCAGTTGGCCGCATTGGTTTCTACACCGAGTAGCTTGTTCTGGATTTCCCGGACAGCTTCGTCGGTGGGAACCGTTAAAATATCAATGGAAAGCATCAGGCTGCGGTCCATGTCGCAGAGTTCGGCAATCATGGAATCCTTGATGTAACTGGCGTAATCCTGTAAATACAAAACTCGACCCCAGCGGTCGTTTAAGCGGAAATGGTCTTTTTGGAATTCCATCGAATCGGGACAAAGCCAATCCTTGAAGCTGTGCCCCTTCTTCATGTACTCCTTCAAGTCGAAGGCAAAGGCGGCGGGTTCGTTCCCCTTGAAGAAATCCCGGAAGATCTGCAGGCGGGTTCCGATATCCAGTTCCCTTCCTATGGAGGAAAGCTGGGAAAGGTGGGTAATGAGGTCGGTGCCTACACGGGCAAAATAGGTGCGGGCCTCGTCGATGGTTTTCTTCGCCACCGTGATGGTGATGTAGCGATCCTGCACCACGCTGTTATTGGTGCCGGTTACTTTGGAGAGCAGCATTTCATTGTACTCTTTCCGGTAATGGTCCAGCCCGTCCTCCCGCATGGGAAGCAGCAGGGATTTCTCAAATTCCTCTTTGTTGACCTTCCGATTGTTGATGGTAATCTTGGCGGAGGCCCCGGAATCCAGCGAGTTTAATAATTCCGAGTAGTCGAGGAACATCGCCGTTTTATCTTCCTTGCTGGCGACGCTGTAATTGATATCGGTAAAGGAGAAGGTTTTGGAGAACCGGCTCCCCACCTGAAAAATCCCATCCGGCCAAACACGCTGGATGGGGATGGCGTCCTGTACGGACTTTGGAATGGTGAATTTCTCTTTCTCTAATTTCGTTGCTTTGGTAAGCGTTTTGATTATAGGCATCCGTCCTTTCGATAGGAGAAATGAAAAGGTTATTGTTCTTTCCCAGCCGGCGGCTGGGGCTTGCGTTTTTTCCGCTTGCGGAGAGGCTTTTCCCCCTCTGCGAGGGCGTCCTTCATGGCTTCATAGTAGAGGCTTTCGGACTGGAACACCAGCTTTTTGGGATACAGGAATTCCGATTTGAACCACGCCCAAGCCAGCTTTTCCGCTGTCATCCCGTGGTATTTGAAAAATCCGCAGGCTGCGAAGGGTGCGGCTCCGAGGATGCACATCCAGCCGACTTCCTCGCTGCCCACCAGCGGGCGCAGGCCGAAATAGATGCCGACCGCCACGCCGACTGCCAGCAGAGAGCAGATAAACTGCCGGGTAGATAGCCCGAAAAAGATGGACTCCTGATAGTCCCGGATTTCTTTTGGTACTTTTACTTCTATATTGCTTCACTCCTTTTATGGCCTTACAGCCCCAATAATTCTTTGACGATCCTGTCGCTCATCCGCACAGCGCCTACCAAGACTAAAAGGTTAAAGATGAGTTCCCCCACGTAGCTCCATACAGCGGTAACGGCTGAAACGTTGGGATCCACCGCTGGCGGGGATGCCGCCATAACCGAGAAGATAATGCAGGCCAGCGCAATGATGGCCCCTTCGAGGCACACTCCGGCATAGGAGCGCAGGAAGTTTTTCCCCACGTTGCTGGTGGGTTCCCCGGCGAAGGTGGACATGGGGATTGGGGCGATAGCGGTATACATATAGAGTTTAAATAGGCGGCTATACACCGTCAGAATCATGATGAAGGACAGCACGGTAATGAACAGGCCGCCCAGCAGGGTGACTGCCCACAAAGGGATGCTGTCCCAAAAACCCACGTTGTTGATCTTATCGATGATCTCCTGCGGGAGCGTTGTTCCGCTGCTCCCCGACAGGCCGGATTGGGTGATGATGGTGGAAACCATCCCCTGAATGATTTTGAAAACGGCCAGCATGAGATCGAGGCCGTATCCCACCGCCGCTTTTGCCAGCGCAAAACGGATGAACATCTTGAAGGCCGCTTCCGGGCGCTTCAGATCGGCCAGGCTCGAACAGGTTTTCACCACGCCCACCGCAAAAAACAAAACCAGCAATCCGTACCCGATGGCTTTCAGGGCGCCGTTAATATTGAGCATCACGCCCCAAATCCCGCCTCCCTTAAAGGTGGCGGGATCTTGGGTGAGTAAAGTCCAGATTTCTGCCAGCTTGTCGTTCCATGTCCCCAGCGCCGAATTTAAGTTATCAATAATCCAGTTTCCGGCTGGTCACCTCCTTCTTAAGAAATATATGGGGCACCCTTTCGGATGCCCCGGCTGGAAAAGGGATTTCAAGCGGTGATGAGGTCGAGGATTTCTTTCGCAAACGTCACCACGAGGCCGCCCGCCAGCGACAGAAATCCTTGGGAACGCTGGGAGGGATCGTGGCTCTGAAAGGACAGACCGACCTGCACCACGCCCCAGCCCAAAAGGATGAGGCCGACAGCGCGGATCAGGGAAAAGATAAAGGTAGAAAGGTTGTTGACCACCGCCAGCGGATCGTTGGCGGCAAAGGCCGTGGTGGAAAAACAGCAGGCGCACAGCACCAAGGCGGTGTAGGCGGAGAAGCCGAACCGCCCCTTTCTGCCGAGGGGCAGAGCGTTTGTGGGCTTGCTGTCTTTTCTGTGCTTTTTCAGGGAAACAAATTTACTCAAAGATTTCTTCAGAAGCATTCCTCCAGTTCAATGTGTATGGTTATGGTTTTAGAAAATCCTCCGGTTCCAGCAGTTCGAAATCCTCGTACTGCTCCGGGGAATAATCGAGATCGTCTGCGGCGTCCTTTGCCTGCGTGTAATCGTAGGGCGCAGCGCCGCCATCTTCGGTGAGCTTGATGTTGGGGTGGCGCATGAGGTCGTACTTATCGTCCAGCATGGGGCGTTCCCCCCGGACGAACAGGATAGCCTTGCGGTTATCCAGCATTCGCACCTCATCGGGAGTAAGCAGTTCCCGGCCTGTCTGCTGGTCGTTCACGCTGAAGCTGCCGCTTCGCCCACGGCTGTGTCCATAGGTGTTGGTATCCAATGTTTCCTTGCCCATGAGTTCGGAAACATATTTGTGGGTTTCCTTCTCGTTCCCGCCGAGATACAGAAACTCGTCGCACAAGCCCACCAGCGATTCCCACTGCTCCTTGAACAGCGCCTTGATCTGCGCCATATTCTGCGCAATGTAGCTGCAAAAGATATTCCGGCTTCGCATGGTGGAAAGCCACGGCAGGAAGTTATCCGTAGGCAGGGCGATGTTGGGGGCTTCGTCAATCAGCAGATGAACCGGCACCGGCAGCCTGCCTTTGTATTTCCGGTCGGCTACAAAATAGAGGGTTTGGATCAGCTGCCCGTAAATCATCCCCACAAGGTAGTTGAGTGATTTGTCACTGTCCGGGATACAGCAGAACAGGGCGATTTTCTTTTCGCCCATTTCCTCCAGATGGAGATCGTCGGTGTAGGTCAGCCTTGCAATCTGCGGCAGGTTAAAAGCCGATAATCTAACGCCTACGCTGATTAAAATGGATTTCAGAGTTTTTCCGGCGCCCATCTTAAAGACATGGTACTGCTTCACGGCAATGCTCTCCGGGTCCCGCATTTCCAAACGGGCGAACAGGATGTCCAGAGGCGATTCGTATTCCTCATCTTCTTCCCGGACTTCCGCTGCCGCCAGCATTTCCATCACCATGGCGAAGTTCTGTTCTTCTTTTGGCGCTTCATGCATGAGGTATAGGACGAGGGCCTGTAAAAGCGCCGTTTCCGATTTCGTCCAAAATGGATCGGTACTCTGCGCTCCGGGCGGGGTGGTACTCTGAATCAAAGTTTCAATGAGGCGAAGCACATCCTTGTCATCCCGGACATAGGCAAGGGGATTGTAGCAGAAGGAGGCGTCGGGGTTTAACAGGTCAAACACCCGCACCTCATATCCGTTGGCTTTCAGCGCCCCACCGGTTTTCCGCAGGATTTCGGATTTTGGATCGCAGATCACCAGCGAACAGTTTCCACAGTTGAGTGCATTAGGAATGGCATAGGAACGGCTTTTGCCTGCGCCACTGCCGCCGATGACCAGCACATTGGTGTTGCGTTTGTGCTTATGACCGTCCATCCCCATCTGGAAATGCTGGGTTAGGATGAGGTTTTGTTTGGGATTTTTCTTGTCCCGGTACCGCTTGGCAATCTGAAATACATCGCCCCACTTGGCGGAACCGTGTTCCGCACCTCTGCGGCGGTTCTTCCGGCCGGAGGTTATCAAAAGGGCAATCATCCCGTACCCAAGGGAAAAGAAAAACAGGCACCGGGCGGAATATTCCGTCCAGTGGATAGAGAAGGGACTGTTCATGGCTGCCGAAAGCTTTCCCAACAGATCCACAAGGTTCATCCCATCATTCCAGCACCCGGCTGTGAGCAAAGCTGCCAACCAGACGATGGGCAAAGGCAGCAGCCACACCCACCATGGATTTTTTCTTGCGGTTATCGAATCAAAAAATATCCTTCCTTTCCGTGAAAACAAAAAAATCCCCCGGAGCCCATGGGAGAAGATTCCCACAGGTTCCGGGGGTGATGGTGTCGCTCCGAACCTTATCGAATCGGTGCGTGCCGGTATTTACTATTCATGAGCTTTGCAAGGACACGGTCGATGCCGCCGCTGCTCCTGCCCGCCGACAGGTAAGCGTTGCGCATCCCGTTTAAAGACTGCGCCGCCCACTGGAATTCTGTATTATTCAGGTACAGCTTTCCTTTCGGCGCGTTGACGGTTTTGTCGATGAGACTTTGCACCTCGCCGGAGATTTCCGGTCCGGATGCTTTTTGTGCGTCGCAGAGCGCCTTGACCAGAAAGTTCTGCTCCAGCATTCCCATCTTAAAGAGCCTTTGCTTTTCCACGACCAGCCCTGCCTTTCTCCGTATTCTCTTTATCCACACCATACCACAATGGCGGACGGAAAGCTACCGTACAAAAGAAAACAAACGGAAAACTCTCGGCGCTCATCGTTCCGGCTCTTTCTCCGCTTTGGCTTTTGGCGCCTTAACGGGCTTGGCGGCTTCTACGGAGAATTCATCCGGCTGGATCGCCTGCTCCAAATCCCGAAAGCTGCGCTGCATATCCCGGTTAATGAAATAAGTCGCCCGTTTGACGTCGCCAATAAAGCTGCGCTTTTCTTCCGGCGGCAGTTGGGCGCAGCTTTGGCATACCTTGTCAAAATGGAAGGCGGAGGTATCCACGCCGAATTTTTGAGCGGTTACATAGGCGGCGCAGTAGGCTTGGGCCGCATACGCCTGCCGGTAGTAACCGCTGCCTACAGTATCGAAGCTGGCATGGGCCTGTTCACGGGCGATGGCACAGATGGTGGCGGTTTCATCCATCCCGTTGCGGACAAAAATCGTATGCTGCTTGGGAACATACTGCGCCTGTACCCCTTGGGGCAGCTGATCCGATATGGCAAGCGGAACCGGACTCTGTTCTACCATAGCGGCAATGATTTCCTCCGGCAGATGCTTCTGCGGGGGCAAAGGCTGAGGGCCTCTGGTTTGGGAGATATCATACGCTTTGGTGAGGGTATATCCGGTTCCGATAGAACCGTCCTCCTTGGTGTACTCCTGATCTGCAAAGAAGGTGTATCCCTTCTCGCCGGAACGGATAGAGCGTCCGGCTTCCTTCCATTTATCAAAGGTGCGGGGGTGGGTGATTTCCGGATTCTGTTCGTAAAGAATGAGAAGGTTCCGGGTGCTCTGCGGGGTGCAGTTCGCCATGAAATTCAGAAAACCTTTCATGGAAGCGTCATCCTTGAACACCGACTCGGCCTGCGCATCCACCCTCGCCCAAACTTCTTCACGCTCGGCCTGCTTCATGGCGGCGTATTCTTCCTTGGACAGCTTGGGCTGTTCCTGCTGCGGTTCCTGTTTCTTTCCGATTAAACTGGATAAGTCGATACTGCATTACCTGCCTTTCTGTTT
>DXWR01000277.1 GCA_019416775.1 Oscillospiraceae bacterium
CCTTATTACAAAACATGGATGAAATGCCTGCAAATGTTTTTTTGGTCGCAGCAACTAATCATCACCATTTGCTCGATCCGGCGATTTGGAGAAGATTTGATATTTCTATTTTGCTAGAAGAACCTAATGAAATGCAGCGCCAGAAAATAATTAATAACTCATTACAAGATTTTTTGAAAGAATACAAAGTTGACTCCCAAATATTAGTTGTTCTTACAGATGGTATGAGTGGTGCTCAGATACAAACATTCTTACAGTCATTAGGAAAATTTTGCGTCATAAATCAAAAGAAGGGAGCAACTATCTCCATTGAAGATATTGGTAAAATTTGGTTGAAGCATACTGCTCTATACATCAGTGAAGATGATGGCGACTTTATGAAGGCATTATCGAAGCTTCAAAAGAATGGCGTATCAATTCGTACATTAGAAGCAATCACGGGCATTCCCCGTTCAACATTAAGCTATCGGTTTAACAAGGAGGGAAAATCAGATGAATGATAAAAAGCCTCATTTTTGGATTCCTGATGAAGAAGTAGAGCGTGTATCAAAAAAGCCTACTGGTAGAACCACACCTCGTGATATTGTTTATTCTGAGCATGGCGCTAAATTAAGCTATGGACTCCAATTAGTTAAGCAAGCCGTCGAAGAACTTAAAGAAGATGACTCCTTGCATGATGCCGGATTATATGTATTTAAAGTTGAACTGCCAGAGGGCGAAAAAATTCAGCATCAGACTGATATATTTTCAAAGAACGGAATGCATATAAACGCAGTTAAAGATGAACGGCACGCAGTAGTTTCTACAACGAGACATCAGTTCCAGATATTAAGGAATCGTGTAAAAGCATATACGGTTAATGGTACAAATAAAACACAGTTTGACTATATAGAAAGTATATCCCCATATATAGGAACAGAGAAAAATTCCGGGGAATTAAGAAAAAAAGTATATATTGATCGGCCTCCAGAAACAGTAGATATTCAACTTATGTTCATACCTAATTTGCAATCTAAGGATTACGCAATAGCGATTGAAAAGGTGAAAGAAAAAATTCACATTGTGCAGGGGCAAATTCAGCAAGATCCCTATTACCTCTCTGATAGAACGCCAGTAATTCGTGCGGTGGTTCCATCTAGCACTCTAAGTCGTTTTGAGAATGATTCTGCGATATATAGAATTGAGGAGACTCGTTTTTTTAGCGTGGGCGTGGATGATTTTCTTGTGAACATTCCAACTTCTGCACAAATGACCGAAGAAGTCAATTTAGATGATTTGCCTGTCGTCGTTGTTCTTGACTCCGGGATAAACTTCCCTTCACCATTTGATCAACTCGTAATAGAGCATTGGATGGCACCCTTTTCTTCTGGGGGCGATAGAGAACACGGAACACGAGTGGCAAGCAGGGTGGCATTTGCACAGCTTGGAGAACAATTGGCAGTTTCTCAGTGTATTACTCCTCGTGCAAGAGTTGTTGATTGCAACATACTTGACGGATCTGTTCCAGAAAACATCATAATCCAACGCATTCAAAAAGCTGTTGAATCTTATCATGAAGTCTCAAAGATATACAACTTATCTGCAAATGCGAACCTTTCCATTGAAGGTGATGAAATGAGTATTATAGGATTTGAACTTGACGCATTGCAGTTGAAATACGGAGTCCAATTTGTTGTTTCTGCCGGAAACCATGAGCTTTGGAAAACAGAAACTTCCATTGATGAGCTATTAGATGATGATGATTCAAGAATTGCTCCTCCTGCTGATTCTATGCTCAGTATCGTAGTGGGAGCCGTTATAAGCGAGGATCATGTTGGTAGTCTTTCTGGGAAAAATATCATCGCTCCATACAGTAGACGAGGACCTGGTTTTGCTGGCTTTTCGAAGCCAGATATGTGTGCTTATGGCGGTACTATATGTTTGGATGGAACTGGCGCTCATGTACCCGCTGACATGACCTCGTTAGTTCTTACGCAAAATGCAACTGTAGAGCCGGATGCAGGAACTAGTTTTACAGCCCCCACTGTTGCTGGTGATTTAGCGGAAATATTAAGCAACACTCCTAATAATGATATTTTGCTCGCAAAAGCTTTACTGTATCATAACGCAAAGCCTCTATGGGAAAGCGACGAGATGGAAAATGAGGAATTGGCATTTGCGCATAACCTTTATGGAAGAGGAATTGCTTCTGTGGAAGATAGCAAATTCTCGTCTCCTTCTCGAGTAACTTTCTTAAGAACAGGAAGCCTTAATAGGCTGACTAAGGAACGTGTAAAAATCTATATGCCGGAAGTTTTAGCCGCTCAGGTAGGAAGAAATGTCGCTCGAGTTACTGTTACTTGCCTAACGCTACCACCGGTTGACCGTACAAAGGGTAGCGAATACTTAGGAGCGTTTATTCGAGCCTCACTAAAAAAGTCTCATCCAGATGGTCGTTTGCTGCCAGTAGCACAAGACTATTCTGAAGGTAGAAGAAAGTGGGATGTCTGTTGTCAATTCACTAAAACATTCACATCATTTAATTCTGGCGACTGGCAAATATGGCTGGAACTTTTCTCTCGTTGGGACGAGGAAAATTTAGACGTTCCATATGCACTGGTTGCCACTATTGAAGATGTTAGCGGTACTTTAGATGTATATAGTGAAGTTCAGGCACAAAATCGTTATCAGTTGGCGAATACCTTGCGCATAAAAGTTGACGCATAAAAGGTTTTGGGTTCTTTCTCCTTTACTGTGCAGATATAATCAAGCAATCCTATACGAATCTCTGGGCAAGATTTGGTTCGTGTGCTATACTTACCCCTGCGAGAGTTTCGCTAATGTGCGCTCGTGAATTAAGGGTACTGAGCGCAAAAGTGGAGATGCAAAATTTATTTTTTGCTTTTTACCGTATTACGACTACGTAAAAGGGTGGCATCTAAAGTGTCCACCCCTTCCAGTTCGGAGTAAAGTTCGCTTTGCTCCGATTTTCTTTTTGTCTGGGCAATCGACTTCGCTCTGGTACTGTGGTACAATAACTGTAAAATTAGGTAAGGAGGGGATTTTATGTACGGCGCAATCTACGGTGATGTTATCGGCTCTTATTACGAGGTGCATCCTACCAAAAACTACTATTTCCCTCTTTCGCCGGAAAGTACCTTTACCGACGATACCGTGTTAACTGTGGCGGTGTGCGATGCAGTGTTGGCGAATCCGCAGCCGGTTACGGTTTGGCAGATGCGCCGTCGCGCCAAGGAATATGCTGCCCGGTACCGGCAGTATTACCACCGTTTTCCCAATGCTGGATATGGACAGATGTTTGCTGCCTGGGCAAAGGAATCGGAATTGCAACGACGGCAGCATAGTTACGGCAATGGCGCTGCCATGCGTGTGGTGCCGTTGGGTTATGCCTATAATACGTTGGATCAGGTGTTAGATCAAACAGCATTGGGCTGCAACTGCACCCATTGGCATAAAGAAGCAGTTTACGGTGCTCAGGCCGTGGCAGGTTCGGTTTTTTTAGCTTGGCATGGACATAGCAAGCAAGAGATACGCCGGTTTGTGGAAAAGAAATGTCATTTTGACCTTTCCGCGCCTTTGGCCCAGCTTCGTCCAAGCTATCAATTTGACAGCCGCACTCGTTTCAGCGTCCCTCCTGCCATATCTGCCTTTTTAGAGAGCAAAGATTACGAAAGCGCCGTCCGTTTGGCGGTTTCTATGGGCGGTGATGCTGACACCATGGCTTGCATTGCGGGAGGCATTGCCCAGGCTTATTATCGCTGCATCCCCAAAGAACTGCGGGATTTCTGCCATGGCCGTGTGGATCACGGGCTGCGCAAGGTGGCGGATGAATTTTGCCGCAGGTATTGCCCGGAACTGCTTGAAAATCCATCAGAGTAAGAGAAAACCATCCTGCCTTCTCCGACAAGGAGTCTGCGGGATGGTTTTTGCTGTTGGAAGGATTGTTACCGCCGCACGGCATTGTCCTGAAAACGGAAAATGGTTGGATGGTGCCGGGACTGGGTAAACTCAAATTGGATGCCTTCGCTGTTGTAAGTTTGGTTGCTCACTACCGCCAGACAATTGTAGTCCCCCATGTCCAGCCATTTTGCATCCAGTTCCGTCATCTTTTCCACGGTGATGGTGCGTTTGCTGGTGACGATGGACATACCCAGTGTATTCTCCAGATATTGGTAAATGGAGCCTTGGGCGATTTTTGCAGTGAATTCCGGCATACAATCTTTGCGGAAATAACTGTGATTAAAGATCAAGGGCTTTTCCAGCACGGTGTGGATGCGCTGGAGGTAAAACAACTCTGTGCCTTCACGAAAACCGGTAAAATGAGCAATTTTTGCATCGGCAACCACCTCTTCAAAGAGAATGACCTGTGTGCCGCTCTTTCGGCCGGTTCGTTTGGCGGTTTCCCGGAAGGATTCAATGACTCCCATGGAATAGGAAACCGGCTCCATAGGGTGATAAATATTGTATACTCCCAGTCCTTGCCGGCTTTGGACATACCCTTCCCGCACTAGTTCCGACAGGGCCCGACGCAAGGTGTTTCTGGAGCAGTGAAATTGGCCGATCAGGGTGTTTTCTGAGGGGAGAAGCTGTCCGGCCGGATATTCTCCTTTTTCAATCCGGCGTTTCAGCACCTGGTGGATGTGGTCGTATTTTTGTTGGGGCATACCATTTCCTCCCACGCTGATAATAGGTAATACACTATAACTTTACCACTTGTTTAATCAAGTGTCAACCGATTTTTGCGAATATATTGCACAAAAAAATTCAACATTTTTTAGCTATTTAGTGCATTGACCTGTTTAAACAAGGGTGGTAATATACTTGTATAAACAAGTGGGGCAGACAGAAGCTTCACAGATCAAAATAGGAGGATTTGTACCATGGCAAAGTACGAACAGGACGTACGGGAATTGTTGGATGCGATTGGCGGAAAAGAAAACATCCAAGCCGTTTCCCACTGCATGACTCGGATGCGCTTTGTGCTGGTGGATGCCAAAAAGGCAGACACCAAAAAAATCGAAGGCATTCCATCGGTGAAAGGAACTTTTACTCAAGCGGGTCAGTTCCAGGTCATCATCGGCAATGATGTGGCAAACTTCTATAAAGAGTTTACCGCCTATGCCGGTGTGGAGGGCGTCAGCAAAGAGGCGGCGAAAAGCGCGGCAAAGAGCAACCAGAACCCGCTGCAGCGGATTATGGGGGCGTTGGGCGAAATCTTTGCTCCTCTGATCCCTGCTCTGATTGCCGGCGGTTTGGTATTGGCCTTCCGCAATATCATCGGTGAAATCAACTTCTTTGAAAACGGTACCATGAGCCTGGCGGATGTCTCCCAGTTTTGGGACGGCATGTACAACTTCCTGTGGCTGATTGGTGAAGCGGTGTTCCATCTGCTGCCGGTGGGCATCATCTGGTCCATCACCAAAAAGATGGGCACCACCCAGATTTTGGGTATTGTCTTGGGCTTGACCTTGGTGTCCTCCCAGCTGCTCAACGGCTTCAATGTGGCGGGCGCCACCGAGATCCCGGTGTGGGATTTCGGCTTCATTCAGGTGGAAATGATTGGCTACCAGGGCCAGGTTATCGCCGCCATGATGGCAGGCTTTGTGCTGGTGGGATTGGAAAAGCTGTTCCGGAAGATCTGCCCTCAGATCATCAGCATGATCGTGGTGCCATTCTTCTCGTTGGTGCTGGCAGTGATTATTGCGCACACCGTAGTGGGCCCCATCGGCTGGTGGATCGGCGATGGCATTGCCAACCTGGTTCAGATGGGCTTGACCTCCAACGTTCGTTGGCTGTTTGCCGCCATCTTCGGTTTGCTGTACGCTCCGCTGGTTATGACCGGTCTCCATCATATGACCAACGCCATCGACACTACCTTGGCCAACACCACCGGCGGTACCATCCTGTGGCCCATGATTGCCTTGTCCAACATCGCTCAGGGTTCTGCGGTTCTGGCCATGAGTATTCTTCAGCGGAAAAACAAGCGTGCCCAGCAGGTAAATATTCCTGCCTGCGTGTCCTGCTATTTGGGCGTTACGGAACCGGCTTTGTTCGGCGTCAACCTGAAATACGGATTCCCGCTGGTCTGCGGCATGGTCGGCTCCTGTGTGGCAGCTATCATCTCGGTGGGCTGCGGCGTAGAAGCGTACTCCATCGGTGTAGGCGGCTTGCCCGGCATCCTCTCCATTAAACCGCAGTTTTATCTCTTCTTTATCCTGGCTATGGTAGCCGCTATTGTGATTCCCTTCTTGCTGACTCTGCTGGTAGGCAGCCGGAAACTGAAAAAGGAAGATCGGGGCTTAGTGGAAGCGGAAGGTGAAGTGGTGGCGGATGCCGCTCTGGCGGAAGACAATGCTCAGCCTGCTGCCGCTCCTGCTCCCGCAGCTGTTGCCGACGATCAGCCCGGCGTGTTGAAAGCCCCCTTGTCTGGAAAAGTGATTCCTTATACCGAGATTCCGGATCAGGTGTTCTCGGAAGGCGTTCTGGGAGAAGGTGTAGGGATTGATCCCACCGGCAGCCAGGTGGTTGCTCCGGCTGACGCCACCGTTTCTTCTGTGATCCCGGACAGCTGCCACGCGGTGGGCTTGCAGTTGGACAACGGCATGGAACTGCTGATTCACGTGGGCATTGACACCGTATCCATGCACGGCGACGGCTTCACCCTCCATGTCAATGAAGGGGATAAGGTAAAGCTGGGCGATCCGTTGATTACCTTTGATGCAGAGAAGATCCGCAAAGCGGGACATCCAGCCATTACCGCTTTCTTGGTCAGCGAGCCCAATGGCAAGTCCTTGGAATTTGAAACCGGCATGGATGCCAAGGAAGCGGACACTGTGGTGATTCGTTACCAGTAAGGCAAGGAGGGAATTTCATGACTGACTTTCGCAATAAAGTGGTCTATCAAATCTATCCGAAATCTTTTCTGGATACCAATGGAGACGGCTTGGGGGAATTGCGAGGGGTGATTCAGAAGCTGGATTACCTGAAGGATCTGGGTGTGGATTATCTTTGGCTGACCCCCTTTTATCCTTCGCCTCAAAACGATAATGGATATGATGTGGCGGACTACCGGGCGGTGGATCCCCGGTACGGCACCATGGAAGATCTGGAAGAACTCATCCGCCAAGCAGACCAACGAGGGATTGGCCTGATGCTGGATATGGTGTTCAACCACACTTCCACCGACCATGAATGGTTCCAGCGGGCTATGGCAGGCGATCCGGTATACAAAGACTACTATATCTTCCGCAAGGGTAAGCCGGACGGCACCCCGCCCACCAACTGGGAAAGCAAGTTCGGGGGCAATGCCTGGGAGTATGTGCCTAAATTTGACGAATACTATCTTCATCTGTTTGACGTGAGCCAGGCAGATTTGAACTGGGAAAACCCCAAGGTGCGCCAAGAGGTCCAGGATATTTTAAAGTTCTGGATGAATAAGGGCGTGAAGGGATTCCGGTTCGATGTGGTCAACCTCATCAGCAAGGGGAGTTATGAGGACGATAATCAAGGAGACGGACGGCGGTTTTACACCGATGGGCCCAAAATCCATCAATATCTGGAGGAAATGTGCAGCAACACCTTCGGCAAGGACCCTTCCTTCATTACGGTAGGGGAGATGTCTTCCACCTCTATGGAGCACTGCTTCCAATATGCTGGGGCAGACAGCGGGGAACTGAGCATGGTGTTTTCCTTCCATCATTTGAAGGTGGATTTTATGGGCAACGAAAAGTGGGTGTTGGTGCCCGCTGACTTCAAAAAGCTCAAGGAGATCCTGTTCTCCTGGCAGCAGGGAATGAGCGATCACAATGCCTGGAACGCCGTGTTCTGGTGCAACCACGATCAGCCCCGGGTGGTGACCCGATTTGGCGATGAGGGAGAATACTGGAAACAGTCCGCCAAAATGCTGGCCAGCGTGATCCATGGTCTGCGGGGCACTCCTTATGTGTACCAAGGGGAAGAATTGGGCATGACCAATGCCGGATTCACCAATCTCAGTCAGTATCGGGATGTGGAGAGCATCAACCACTTCCAAATCCTGCGGGACAAGGGCATGAGTGAGGAAGCGGCTTATTGCATCTTGAAGGAACACTCCCGGGATAACGCCCGTACTCCCATGCAGTGGGATACCAGTGAAAACGCCGGCTTCTCTTCCGACACTCCCTGGATTTCGGTGAATCCCAATTACACCAAGATCAACGCCCAGTCTCAAGTGGGCGATCCGGATTCCATCTTCTCCTATTACAAGGCTTTGATCCGGCTGCGCAAAGAGTATCCGGTGATTGCCCAGGGAGACTTTGCTCCGGTGGACCAGGCCCATCCTCAAGTGTTGGCTTATTGCCGCAGCTTGGATGGAACACAGCTTTACTGCATCAACAACTTCTACCGCAAGCCCTGCCGTTGGCGCTGCCCGGAATCTTTGGCAGGCTGCCGGGTGCTGCTTTCCAACTACCCGGATGCCAAGCCCGGCGAGGAAATGGAGCTGCGGCCCTATGAATCCATGATTTTAATCCGCGAAACCAAATAACAAATAATAAGTATAGAAAGGAACGATTGTCATGAAACAGTTTACCTACACCATTACCGATCCCGTAGGGATCCACGCTCGCCCCGCCGGCCTGCTGGCAAAAGCCGGGAAAAATTATCAGAGTGTGGTCAACCTGCAAAAAGGGGAAAAGTCCGCCAATGTCACTCGACTGATGGCGGTGATGGGCCTGGGAGTGAAGTGCGGCGACACTGTCACCGTGACCGCAGAAGGTGCAGACGAAGAGACTGCGATTGCGGAAATGGAAACCTTTTTCAAAGAAAACCTTTGATTTTTCCGGACAAATTGATTAAAATTTGAATTGAGAAGGCGGCAGGCTGACTGCCGCCTTCCCACTCAAAAGAGGCTTTTCATGTATAGCAGGATTCAAAATTGATCTTGAAGAACAGGAGGACACAACAATGGCTTATTGTCTGGGAATCGATTTGGGAGGAACCCACATGGCAGCGGCTTTGGTAGATCCAGAGAATGGATTTTCTCTTTCTCATCGGGTTACCCGGCCCACTGTGGTCACTGGAAATCCAGATGATCTGGTACAGCAGATTGTGGAGTTGGGCAAAGCTTGTTTGGCGGACGCCGGGATTAAGGCGGAAGAATTGGACAGCATGGGCATTGGCTCTCCCGGTGTGGCCAATTCCGAAACCGGCTCCATTGATAACGCCCATAATCTGGGGGTGGATTCTCTGCCCTTGACCAAGGCTTTGGAAAAAGCGTTTGGTGTCCCGGTGGGGTTAGTCAATGATGCAAATGCCGCAGCCTGCGGGGAATTTTTGGCCGGAGCCGGAGCCGGATGTCGTTCTTTGGTGGCAGTGACATTGGGAACCGGTGTAGGCGGCGGTATTATTCTGGACGGGAAACTGCTCACCGGCCGGAACTACGCCGCCGGTGAAATCGGCCATATGGTGCTGATTCAGGACGGTGAACCCTGCACCTGCGGCCAAAAGGGCTGCTTGGAGGCCTATGCTTCTGCAACGGCTTTGATCCGGCAGACCCGCCACGCTATGGAAGCCCATCCCGAAAGCGCCATGTGGAAGCTTTGTCCCACTTTGGATCAAGTCAATGGTATTTTAGCCTTCGACGCCGCTCGGGAAGGCGACCCGGCGGGCAAAGAAGTGCTGGACAATTACATTCGCCATTTGGCCTGGGGCGTGATCAGCCTGATCAATCTGCTGGATCCGGAGGTGGTCTGCATCGGCGGAGGTATTTCCGGCTCCGGAGATGAACTGCTGCTGCCTTTGCGGGAGCAGGTATATCCCCATGTGTTTGCTCAAAACGCCACCCACCCCACCAGAGTGGAACTGGCGAAACTAGGCAATCACGCAGGATTAATCGGCGCTGCCTGCATACGGTGGATGGAACACTCCGTCAAAGGGTAAAGAGAAAAAATTATCTGGCAGATTGTACAAAGATACAGGGGAATTCTTGCTAAAAATACCAAAAATTAAACCAGTCGTTGACTGTTCCTGCAAAAAATTGTATACTGTTTTATAAAGACGGTGCGCCGCAAGGCCATGCGTTCAAATGAAGTTTAATTTGATTTAAGGAGGTTTTTTTCATGAAAATGAAAAAACTGCTTGCGGGCGTGTTGTCGGCGGCTATGGTAGCTACCATGATCCCTGCGAGTATGGCGATGTCCTCGGTGAGTGCGGCTCCTGAAGACTCCCTGGTGGCCAGCTATGATTTTACTCAAGGCGAAACTCAAGGCTGGGCAGAATATTCCGGCTTGACTTTCACGGAAGGCGATGTGTCCCAGATTAGCCAAGGTGAAGATGGCGTTACTTTTACCGAAGAAGGAACGTATTCTTATTCTATTGCGAATCCTCTGGCAGGAAAAGTAACTGACGGATTTGCCATTGCAATGGATGTGGCTATCACCGGCACCATGAATGAATACAATGGCTTGTTGGGCTTTAACAATCATGAAGCGTGGAATTTCTTTGAAGTAACCACCAACGGGGTTACGGTGCGCCATAACAATAGCGAAGGATTTTACGATGTGATTGACACCACCACTTCCAGCGGTCTGGGCGCTGAAATGAAGCGGTTTGTGATGGTGGCCAACAGCGAAAAATTCGACATTTATGTGGACGGT
The DNA here is from genome assembly GCA_019416775.1 of Oscillospiraceae bacterium. GTDB lineage: Bacteria > Bacillota > Clostridia > Oscillospirales > Ruminococcaceae > Egerieicola. Next base: position 10,635 of record DXWR01000277.1, read on the forward strand.
GCTTTGGTGAAGTCTCTGCCTATGAGCCCGGTGGCATCAGGAGATGTACATCCAGATTATTGCATTAACACTAGCAACATTGCCAACACTGCAACTTATTTCAATATTGGGTTTAACTGTACTAACGGTACCTGGCAGTGGAATAACAGCATTATGACCGTTTCCGCTGTTTCTTTCTACAACACTGCTCTCTCTGCCGAGGATGTAGCCGCTCTGGGCGCTTATGAGCCTCCGGTAGAAGATCCCGATGCCATCACTGCTTCTGTGGTGGATGTCACTGGTGAAGAAAGCTACGAAGAAGGCGATACCGTCTCTGTGGCTGTGCAGGCGACCGGTAATGTAGATCTGGGTGGCTACAACTTCACTTTGAAGTATGATAACACTTTGTTGCAGCTCGATCCGCAGGAAGACAGCACCGATCCTAATGTGATTGTAAGCAACGATGGTGAAAACGGCGTGGTCGTGCTGAAAGTGGACACGAATGGTGAAAACAGTGTAGCGCTCGGTGAAACTGCCACCACTCTGTATACCTTTAACTTTACGGTGAAAAATGTGGCAGAGAGCAAAGATGTGGAATTCTCTTTGACCGATACCATGTTCGCTTATTACGACGACAATGGAATCCCCACGGAATACGAATTGGTTCCCACTTTGAATCCCTGCACCGTTTCCCTGAAATCTTCTGTGGTCATTACAAACCCTTACGATTTCAATAAAGACGGCGCTGCCGACCCCGATGTGCGGGATGTCATGGCATTGGCTCAGTTGATCGTGGATCAAGATCCCATGGATGATCCTGCATTGGATTACGATGTGCATAAAGATGAACAATATCCGGACGTAGTGGATGTGCTGGATGTTATGGCTTTGGCCCGCATCGTAGTAAATGGTTAATTGTGTCGTTTGATCGGCATAGATGTGAATGAAACAAACAGCGTCTCGGAAAACCCGGGACGTTGTTTTTGTCCACGGAAAATTTCTTGACTTCCCATAGCAACCTGCTATGATAATAAAAATAGATTCATGCCGAGAAAAATACAGAACAACTTGAGGAGTGATTGCAATGAAAAAACTGGGTTTTGGCTTGATGCGGCTCCCCCAAATCGGAGAAGGCGCCTCTGCTCAAATTGATTTTGAAACGGTGTGCGCTATGGTGGACCGCTTTTTGGAACAGGGTTTCACCTATTTCGATACCGCTTATATGTACATGGAATATCAAAGTGAAGACATCCTTCGCCGTGCAGTGGTGGAACGGCATCCCCGGGAGAGCTTTACGGTAGCGGATAAAATGCCCACTATGTTTTTGAAAAAGAAGGAGGACCTGCCCCGGATCTTTCAGGAGCAGCAGCAAAAGTGCGGGGTGGACTATTTTGATTACTATCTGCTTCACAGTCTGAATGTGGAACATTACCGCATCGCACAAGAGCTGGGGGCCTTTGAATTCGTCTCCGAAATGAAGCGTCAGGGTAAGGTACGCCAAGTGGGCTTTTCCTTTCATGATACTGCCGATGTGTTGGATCGGATTCTCACCGAACACCCGGAAGTGGATTTTGTCCAGCTGCAAATCAATTACCTGGACTGGGACAGCGATAAAATCCAGTCCCGGCTCTGCTATGAAACCGCAGCACGCCACCAGAAACCGGTAATCGTCATGGAGCCGGTGAAGGGAGGCAGTTTGGCAAAGGTGCCGCAAGAAGCTCAACTGCTGCTTCACCATGCCAACCCCAATGTCAGCGTTCCTTCTTGGGCGATTCGTTTTGCCGCCAGCTTGGATCAGGTGATGATGGTGCTCAGCGGCATGAGCAATTTGGAGCAGTTGGAGGACAATACCAGCTATATGAAGGACTTTCAGCCGCTGAACCAGGAGGAGGAAAAACTGGTGGAACGGGTGAAGTACATCATTCAGGATTCCATTGCCATCCCCTGCACCGGCTGCGAATACTGCACCGACGGATGTCCTCAGGAAATTCCGATTCCTCAATGTTTTGCCCGATACAATCAATATAAGCAAAATCCTTCCAAGGGACTCTCCTTGGAAGGGCTGCCCGGAGGAAATCCCATTGACTGCATTGAATGTGGCCAATGTGAAAGCATCTGTCCCCAGCACCTGCCCATTATTTCTCTGTTGAAGCAGGTGGAGCAGGCGGCAGAATGATTCCCGGAAAGGAAAACGTCATGAACACATCGCTGCTGCATCTCCATGCCCCGGATCACTGGATCAATGATCCCAACGGGTTTTTATACTACCGAGGGGAATATCATCTGTTCTATCAATATTTTCCTTATGCCGCTGCCTGGGGCACCATGCACTGGGGCCATGCTGTCAGCCGGGATCTGCTCCACTGGGAGCATAAGGGGATCGCGCTGTTTCCCACCGTTCGGGAGGATCAAAACGGCTGCTTTTCCGGCTGTGCAGTGGAGCAGGACGGGGAAATGGTGCTGTTTTATACCGGAGTCCGGTATCTCACCCCCAATCCCCGCAATATTCATGTCAGCTTGGATGGAAGGATGGAATCCAACCAGCTCACCATCCACTCCGCCGATGGTTTTGCCTTTGACAACTGGACCGGCAAACAGGTGGTAATTCCCGCCATTACCGATCCCAGGGTGGGGGATTTTTCCGATGCCCGGGACCCCAAAGTTTGGAAAGGCAAGGATAGCTGGTATCTCCTGTTAGGCACCACGGTGAATCAGCAGGGACGGGTGCTGCTGTATGAAAGTAAGGATTTGACTCATTGGGAATACCGCAGCCAGGCAGGGCTGGAGGACAGTTGCTATGGTTGGATGTGGGAATGCCCCAATTATGTGAATGCACCCGGCGGGGAGGTACTGCTGGTGTCGGCCATGGACTTTTGCCCGAAAGGCCGGAAACCGGATTCAGTGGCGGCCTGTTTTCCGGTGCATTTTTCTGAAGCAAGCTGCACTATGGAAATTTCCCCTCAATACCAGCTTTTGGATTACGGCCGGGATCTTTACGCGCCCCAAACCACCATGGACGAACAGGGCCTTCCGGTGTTAATTGCCTGGGTACGGATGCCAACCCTGACAGAGGATGGCTGGATTGGGATGTTTTCTGCTCCTCGGCGGATTCAGGTGCGGGAAGGTCATATTTGCTTTTCCCTGCATCCCAATGTTCGTAAGGTCTGTTCCTGCCCCATTTCCCATCCCAGTCAAGCCTTTTCTGCGGGGTATCGGGTGCAATGTTCCCTCAAGGAAGGAGAATGGATCAACCTGGGCGGCTTTGAAATTGCTTGCCGGGATGGCCGGATCTGCACCGACCGAACTAAAGTCTATCCCCGGCAAGGCGTTGGTCCGTTACTCTGTCAAACTCCGGTACTGAACCGCTGGGAAGTGGAGGTGTTGGTGGAAGATCATCTGGTGGAAGTTTTCGTCAATGACGGGGAATACACCATCACCAACGCCGTTTACGGCTTACATCGGGACTGGAGCGGCAACCTGAGCGGAAAAATTTCCTTTTTTACCGGAAGGGAAGAATAGCACAAAACAACCCCTGATGCTCCATCGGCACCAGGGGTGAATGATATCTTTCAAAAGGATCGTTTTCGTATCCGGCAAAGAAGGATGCTGCATACGGCAATGGCTGCCAACAAGATAGCAAATAGAGGCCAAAGGTTGTTCCAATTCAGCCCAGACTCCTGCATCGATCGATAACCCCAATAGGCGGGAAAGAGCATCCCCAGTTCCGAAAGGGGCGTGGGCAGCAGCTCCACCGGCACCAAAATGCCGGAAAGAAGGATGGAGGGAAGAAAAAAGATCTGGCAGATCATGGTGAGCTTGGATTGATTTTTTACCGCCAACCCCAATGCGCAGCCGATGCTTAGGGTGACGGCGATGAGCAGTGCCAAAGCCAAAAAGTATTCTGCCGGATGCTGCGGAAGAGCTGCGTCAAAGGCCAATGGCGCCGCCAAATAGAGAATTCCTCCCAGTACCATCAGGTGGCAGAAGGCGGACAAAGCCGTGGTGAGCACCCCCAGGCATAAGGGCATCCCGCCTACCTGGTAGCTCTTTTTCACGTCGCTGCCGTAGAGCTCTGACAAGGTTGGAGGCAGGCCGATGAGCGCTCCCATAGACACCCCCATCACCGTCATGGAAGGGAGCAGGGTGGTTTTGGCGTTAGGATCCAGAGAAGTAAAAATTCCGCCCATCAGTCCAAAAAACACCAACGGCACCAGATAACAGGTAATGAGCAGCGCTTTGCTGCGGATGTCCAGCCGAAACTGCAAGGCAACGGCGTAACAAAATCCCTTCATGCTGTTTCCTCCCCTGCAAACTGCAAAAAGTGTTCCTCCAAACTGCCCCGTCGGATCTGCACGTCCTCCACTGAGATCCCTTGCCGACGAAACTCCTCTAATTGCTGGAGCAAACAGTCCCCCAATTCAAGGGCGGTGCATTGCCGGCGGCCTTGACTGGTTTGAAAGGTGATGGTGTACCGTTTACCCAATCGCTGAGTCAGTTGATCTACGGTGCCGCAGAAGCCTACGCGTCCCCGGCGCAGTATGGCAATCCGGTGACAGAGACTTTCCACCTCCGCCATGTCATGGCTGGCAAGGAGAATGGTTTTCCCTTGCTGATTCAGGCGGCGGATCTGTTGATGAAGGGCTTGCCGTCCCTCCACGTCCAAACCGGTGGTGGGTTCATCCAGAAACAGAACGTCCGGGTCTCCCAGCAAGGCCAACGCCAGGTGGAGCCGTCGCTTCTGCCCGGTGGAAAGGGCTTGATACTGTTTTGGATACAACACCGGGATTCCCAGCGCTTCCAACATGGCTGCGTCCGGCTTGACGTGCTGAAAACAGGAAAAGAGCTTTACCGCTTCCTGTACCTTGATATGGCCGGGCAGGGAGGCGGATTGAAGCTGAACGCCTGCTCTTCCCTGGATGGAAACGCTGCCGCTGTCCCATTGCCGCAACCCTTCCATACACTCCAACGCGGTGGTTTTTCCGGCTCCGTTGACTCCCAATAAGGCAAAGATTTCTCCCTGCTGTACTTCAAAGGACAATCCCTGAAGCACTTTGTGGCTGCCGTAGCTTTTGTGCAGATTCGTTACTTGAATGGCAATGCTCATTTTTCCTCTCCTTTCGAAAATGGATCTACACCCTGGCGGCGAAGGTACACTTCCAGCGCCGGCCCTAAAAATTCATTGACCCGGGCCTGCTTTGCCTGCCAGGCAGGATCGGCTCCCGAAAAATTCCCCAGTTCCATCAGTTTCGGCAGCAGTTCCAGGTTGCCGCCGGTAAAGTCCTGGATCATCTGCCAAAAAGCAGAAGCCAATTCCTGCCCTTGCGGGCTGTCTGGAGCAGCGCCATTTTGCAGCAGTTGGAGGGCATGTTCCTGCAAATGAGTAAAGGTTTGGATCATGGCGGTGCCGCTGTCCGGGTCAAACCGGCTGCGGATGTAATCCATGGTTTGGCTGTCGAAGTGCTTGATCAGCCAATAGTAGTCGTTGTGCATCTGCAAATTTACGATAATGTCGGCGTACTTCTTGAAATCCACCGACTGCATCTGCAAAACTTCTTGACGTAGCGCTTCCAGATCCTGAAGGGCATTGGTAAGCTCCTGGATTTTATTCCGGGTGGTTTCGGCTTGTTGCTCCAGAGCTTGGGCCACCTGTTCCGGGGTGTCTAGGGAGGGCAGTCGGTCTTTGATATCTTGCAGGGAAAATCCCAGATGTTTCAGGGAAAGGATCTGATGAAGCTGTACCAGGTCTCGATAGCTGTACAGCCGCCGCCCTCCCTCGCTGACGCCGGAAGGGGAAAGCAGTCCGATTTTGTGGTAATATTGCAGGGTGCGCACCGACACTCCCATTTTCTTTGCCGCTTGGCCTACGGTGAAGAATTGCTGTGCATTTGGTTGTTCCATGGGATCGCCTCCTGAGGATAGCATACCATATGACGTAACGTCACAAGCAAGAAAAATTTCCAGACAAAAGAAAAAATCTCGGAGCGTAGCACTCCGAGATTGTGGTGACCCGTGGGGGAATCGAACCCCCGATACCGCCGTGAAAGGGCGGTGTCTTAACCGCTTGACCAACGGGCCTTATATGGTAGCGGTAAGTGGACTTGAACCACTGACACCGCGGGTATGAACCGCGTGCTCTAGCCAGCTGACCTATACCGCCATCTGCTTCAGCACTGCATTTTTTCC
>DXWR01000278.1 GCA_019416775.1 Oscillospiraceae bacterium
GTTAGGGGCGGGCCTGTTGCTGCTGCTGTGGGGCGGATACCGGCACTGGAAACAGGGTGGTTCCCATGAACACTAAGAAATCAAGCAAACGCAATGGCATGAAATGGATCATAGGAGGGCTGCTGCTGTTGGCAGCAGCCTTTTTCCTCATTTCCTACAACCTCTGGGAAGGACAGCAGGCCGGTAACGCGGCGGGACAGGTGTTGGAACAGCTGACACAGGCCATGAAACAGCAGCCGGAGGATGTCCCGGATTATCTGGAACACCCGGAAATGGAAATGCCCACCTTGGAAGTGGAAGGCAACCAATACATCGGCACCCTGGAGATCCCGGCTTTGGGTCTGACTCTGCCGGTGATGAGCCAATGGAGCTATCCCAAGCTGCGGATTGCCCCCTGCCGGTATGCCGGAAGCGCCTACCAAAAAGGATTTGTGATTGCCGCTCACAACTATTCCAGCCATTTCGGCAACCTAAACCAGCTTTCTTCCGGCGATCGGATCTACTTTACCGATGTCACCGGCAACCAGTTTTCCTACCGAGTGGCGGAGGTGGAGGAACTCAATCCTACCGCCTTGGAAGAGATGGTGAATGAAGGGTGGGACCTGTCCCTCTTTACCTGCACCCTCAGCGGCCAAGCCCGGGTAACGGTGCGCTGTGAAAAGACCGGTTGATCCCTTCCAGCAGACAGATCCAGCATCCCAGAAAAACAAAATAACCGACGGCTTTGCAGCAGGATACGCAGCAGCCGTCGGTTTTTCTGTTCGGTTTAAAAGGAAAAAGTTAGCTCTTCCGGCAGATTATTCAGATACATCCAGATGGCGTCGGTATTCCGGCGCAGACAGTCTACTACCGCCGGATGGGGATCCGGCAGCAGAAACGGATAGTCCACTTCCTCTTTGGCAGAATCGGGATGGCAGGGCAAAATCTCCTGATCCCGGGAAAATTCCGCCTGCCGGTTGGGGCGACGGCCCCGAGCGTCCTGGCGAATCCAGCGTCCCGGCGGATCTAGGTATACCCCATTTAAAGCGTGAATGCAGTACTTTCCCGGCACGGCGCCCAAACGCAGCCGCTGGTAGCAGAAACCGGCGGGGATGCCGTGGTAGCGCAGCAGCGCGGCCAGCAGCATGGATTTGGCAAAGCAGATTCCCTCTCCCGCCAACAAGGTTTCGGAAGCGGTAGTGGGGACGGCGTGGCCCTTCACATCCCAGGAATGACCGATTTCATCCCGGACAAAGTTGTAGCACCTTTGGCCGATGGCGAAAAGGTCGGTCTCCCCTGCCCCCAGCTGTTTGGCCAGCGCCGCCACCTGAGGATGGTCATAGTCCACCAAAGGGGTACAGGCCAGATAATCGGATCGGCGATTGCTCACAGGGATCAATTTCATAAAACGGGTTCCTTTCTCAGATCAGGCTTGAAATCGGTGAGGCCCAGCTGCTTCATCCGTCTGCGATTCTGCTCCAATTCTTCCGGAAAGAGGTTTTTCAGCAGCGACTGCCCTGCCCGGCCCAGATCTTCTTTGCACAGAGAAACGGATTCGGAGAATTAAGGTTCCAGCATGGCGCAAATGTGGGGGAACAAGGCCACGCTGCGCTTTAAAATCCCCTTGAGCTGGGCGATGAGGATGCCGTAATTGGTCATGGGCACTCCCTGGTCCAATGCGCAGCTCATCCGGTATTTCATCTCCTGGGGATTGAGCATACAGCCCCCGCAGTGGACGATCATACGGTAAGGGGTGAGGTCGTCGGGAAATTCGGTGCCGGAGGTAAAGGCGAAGTTCAGTTTTTTTCCGGTATACTCCCCGATCCACCGAGGCAGCTTGACGCTGCCGATATCGTCGCACTGACGATGGTGAGTGCAACCCTCACAGATCAACACTCGGTCCCCCTCCTGTAGGGTGTCCAATGCAGCGGCTCCCTGAACGGAAGGCGCCAAAGTACCCTTATACCGGGCAAAAAGAATGGAAAAGGAGGTCAGAGGGATGTCCTGGGGCGTGACGGCGCTGACCTTGGCAAAGGCTTGGCTGTCGGTGATGACCAATCGGGGCGTCTGCCCCAGTCGGGCCAAGGTGGATTCCAACTCGCTGTCTCGGCAGACCACCGGAATGGCCCCGGTATCCAGCAGATCCCGGATGGTTTGCTGCTGGGGAAGGATCAGCCGGCCTTTGGGAGCAGCTTTGTCGATGGGCACCACCAGCACCACAAAATCCTCCGGATCCACCAGATCCGCCACCAGCCGCTGATTGCTTTCCTCCGGTTTGGCCAGGTAAGCCAACCGCTCTTTCAATTCAAAAATGCCGGTTTTCTCGGTGGCGCTGACCCAGAGGATCTGCTTCGCTTCGATACCCTGCCGCTGCAGGGCAGCTTCCAATCCCTGCTGCTGGGCGGGAGAAAGCAGATCCTGCTTATTTACCACCGCCAGCCAGGGGATGTTCTTATCCCGGATCTTAGCGATGAGGGCCAGGTCCTCCGGCGTGGCTCCCAAGGTGCCGTCCAGCACCACCACGGCGGTGTCGGTCTTATTCAACGCCTGGTAGCTCTTTTTCACCCGCAAGGCTCCCAATTCTCCGGTATCGTCGATGCCGGGGGTGTCCATTAAGGTCACCGGGCCGAGAGGAAGCAGTTCCATGGATTTATACACCGGGTCGGTGGTGGTGCCCTTCACCTGGGAAACCACCGCCAGATTCTGCCCGGTGACCGCGTTCATCACACTGGATTTTCCGGCGTTCCGCCGTCCGAAAAAGCCGATGTGTACCCGTTCAGAAGTAGGGGTTTGATTGAGTCCAGCCAATCTGGATTCCTCCTTTATCAAAAAGTACAGTCTTTTCTTTAGTATAGCACAGAACGCCGCCGGTGGACGGGTCAAACAACAAAAACCGCCCCATTTCTGGCTTTTTACAGAAAACAGGGCGATTTGCTTTGGTTTGAAAAAATTCAGCCCGGCTCCCCTTCACATTAAGAGGGCAGATTTTGCCCCGGGGCCGCCGCAGCAGGAGCCTCTTTGCCGAAGGTGCATTCCTTCTGATCTTCATACTTGCAGCTGGCGCAGCAGGCGGCATAGGTAAACAGGTTGCCGCCACGCTGATAGTGGGAGCAGACTTCGTTTTGGTGCACCATCAGCCGTCCGCCGAACACCATCCGGCGTTCCTCCATCTCCGGATCGGTGAGGGTGATGATCTCCACCTGGGGCTGTTGGTCTTTGGAGGCCGGCTTGGTGTCGCTGTATTCCCCCAAAGCGGAAACGGCCTGCTGCCATTCCGAGGCAGTAAAGGGACATCCCGCTTCCTTGGCTAGATCCAACACCGCTTCCATCTTTTGATTCTCTTCCGGCAGGTCTAAGGCTGCAGTGAGTTTCTTTTGCAGGGTGGTGCTGGCAGCCACCGCCTGATAAAAGGTGAGAATTTTATTTTCGCTCATTTTGGTTTTCTCCTGTGATTGTGATTTATTACGTGTCAAGGTGTTTACCTTGACAGAAAATACCGTGGGTTATTCCTTCCCCTTCTCCGCCGCAGAGGCCGCCAGCGCCAAGATTTCCTGGCGTGTAAAGGCATATTGCTTACCGCAGAAGTGACAGTCCACAGTGGTGGTTTCCTCTTCTTCCGCCAAGCGCTCCAGCTCGGCTTTGCCGATGCTCACCAGCGCCCGTTCCACCCGGCTGCGGCTGCAATCACAGCGATACTGGGCGGTAAACTCGTCCAGCACATTGGGCTCTAAGCCCTTGAGCACCGTCTCACAAACCTGGGCGGGAGTCATACCCTGGTCGTACATGGCAGACACCGGCAGCACCGTCTTGATGTTCTCCTCAATCTGGGAGATGGCGCTTTCCGGGGCAAAGGGCAGCAGCTGAATCAGATACCCTCCGGCGCTGCGGATGGTCAGGTCCGGGTTCACCAGCACCCCCAAAGCACAGACGGTGGGGGTCTGTTCACTGACGGCGTAATACTGGGTAATGTCCTGGGCGATCTCCCCGGACACAATGGGGGTCTGGCCCACATAGGGCTCCCGCATTCCCAGATCCTTTACCACGCTGAGTACCCCGTCGGTCCCCACGGCTCCCGCCACATCCAGCTTGCCGTAGGAGTTTAAGGGCAGTTCCACCACCGGGTTTTGCACATAGCTCTTCACATTGCCGAAGCTGTTGGCCACAGCAATCAAGCTCCCGGCAGGGCCGCCTCCGTTGAGCCGGAGGGTGAGGGTGTCCTTTTCCCCTTTGAGCATACAGCCCATCATGGAAGCGGCGATGGTGAGCCGTCCCAAGGCAGCGCTGACCACTGCAGAAGTGTGGTGGATCTGTTCCATTTTGCCCACCATTTCGGTGGCGTTGATGGCGCAGCAAAGCACCGATCCGTCCGCCGAAAGGGAGCGTACCATATTACCCATTGCGAAACTCCTTATTCTTTGTTACATACACCAGCCGCTGACTGTCCGCCCGCGGGGGATTATGGCTGTCTTCATCAAAGGTCTGGACGCAAACCAACCCGGCTTGCTCCAACATCTCCGTCATTTCCTTGGGAGAATAGGCGGTTTCGGAAAATTCCTCTCCGTCTCGGAAATAGAGATCCTGTGCGTCGGTGCGCTCAAACAAGTCCAGGGTGTAGTCCACCCGGTTGCCTTCCAGATGGTTCTGCCACACCAGGAAACTGTCCTCATCCTCGTAGACAAAGGTATTGTCTCCCAAAATCTGGCGGTGCTTATACACGGTGTTCACGTCAAAGATCAGCACTCCGCCGGGAGCCAAAAACAGCCCCACCCGATCCAGTGCCCGAACCACCGCCTGAGCGTCCGGCAGATGATTCAAACTGTCCAGGGCGCAGATGCAGCAGTCCACCGTGCCGTAGAGGTTCAGCTGCTCCATTTCCTGGCAGAGGAACTGGACCTTGCTTCCCTGCTCCAGCTTCTTTTCCGCCGCCTTGCTGAGCATTTCTTGGGAGGCGTCCACCGCCACCACGTCATAGCCCAGCTTTTCCATCTCAAAGCTCAGGCTGCCGGTGCCGCAGGCCAAATCCAACAGCAGCTTGCCTCCGTTGCCGTATTCCTTCAGCAAGCCGTCAAAATAGGCGGCCCGAGCAGGATAGTCCACATCTTCCTGAAACCGGTCGTAGCACTTGGCCAGGCAACGGTATTCTCGGGCGGGGTTGCCCTGGGATTTACCGTCCACCCGATCAAAGACGATCCGGTATCCCCCGGCGCCGTAAAGCAGAGAGCGGTTCACCCGGCTGATGGTGGCGGTGGAAGCCCCGGTTTGCTGGACAATATCGGAATACACTCGATTCTGATCCAGCATCCGGGCCACGTGCAGCCGCTGGCTCAAGGCTTTCAGCTCCTGGACGGTGCAGAGGTCCTCAAAAAACTTGGCGCATTCTTCCTGGGTCTTTAAAGACAGCACCATTTGATACAGCTGCTGGACAGCCTGCTGGTTCAGTTTGGATTCCATGGCGTTTCCTCCTTGGGTGTGTTACTGATATTTTAACACATCAAAGCGCTAATGTAAAGAGTGGGTAGTTTGGGTTACCATTCCTTTTGAGTATGCGGGAAAATAAAAAACAGGTATTTGCCTTCTTTTCCCCAAGATGATACACTAAGAAAAGAAGCCGGAACTTCGGCAGAAAAGGAGTCGATCAACAATGTTATACCACGATTTTCAAGGCCTGTCCCTCTCTGCTTTGGGACTGGGAGCCATGCGCCTGCCGGTGCTGGAAGGGGAAGACAGCAAGGTCAACCAACCCGCCGTGGAAGAGATGGTGGACTACGCCATCGGGCATGGCGTCAACTATTTCGATACTGCCTGGGGCTACCACAACGGAAACTCGGAACCCGCTTTGGGCAAAGCACTGAGCCGGTACCCCCGGGACCGCTTTTATCTGGCGGACAAATTCCCCGGCTATGACCTGTCCAACATGGACAAGGTAGAAGAAATCTTTGAGGCACAGCTCAAGCGGTGCGGCGTGGAGTACTTTGACTTTTATCTATTCCACAACGTCTGCGAAATGAACATCGACGCCTATCTCAACCCGGACTATCACATCTTCGACTATCTGGTGGCCCAAAAGAAGGCGGGCCGGATCAAGCACCTGGGCTTTTCCGCCCACGGCAGCCGGGAAGTGATGGAACGGTTTCTCGCGGCGTACGGCAGCGAAATGGAATTCTGTCAGATCCAGCTCAACTACCTGGACTGGGACTTCCAGGACGCCAAAGGCAAGGTGGAGCTGCTGAAAGAATACCATCTGCCGGTGTGGGTGATGGAACCCTTGCGGGGCGGCAAGCTGGCCAACCTGGAACCGAAGTACGCAGAAAGGTTGAAGGCTCTCCGTCCGGAAGAAACCATCCCAGCTTGGGCCTTCCGGTTCTTGCAAAGCATTCCGGAAGTCACCATGGTGCTGTCCGGGATGTCCACTCTGGACCAGTTAAAGAAAAATGTAGCTACCTTTGGAGAGGACAAACCATTAAACCGCACCGAAATGGACAGCCTGCTGGCTATGGCTGGGGAAATGGTGCAAAAAATCGCCCTGCCCTGCACTGCGTGCCACTACTGCGTCAGCCACTGTCCCCAAGGGTTGGACATTCCCAGCCTGCTGGCCCTTTATAACGAACACTGCTTTACCGGAGGCGGATTCATTGCGCCTATGGTGGTATCCACCATTGCGCCGGATAAACGGCCCAGCGCCTGCATCGGCTGCCGGAGCTGTGAGGCGGTCTGTCCCCAGCAGATCAAGATCTCCGAAGCCATGGCAGACTTCGTGGAAAAACTAAAGGGATAAAACAAGGAGGCATCTATGGAATATCGTAAACTTCCTCACGGGGAGGAACAAATCAGCATTCTTGGGCTGGGAACCAGCTCCCTCGGGTCCTCCGGGGACAAGGAAATTCAAGAGACAGCTCTTCTGGCCGTAGAAAACGGCATCAACTACATTGATCTTGCTTCAGGGGACAGCGCCCCCTTTGCGTCTTTCGGCCAAGCACTGAAAGGAATGCGGGATCGGGTGTATTTTCAAATCCACTTTGGAGCGGATTACCAAACCGGGCAGTACGGCTGGACCTTAGATCTGGAGGAGATCAAGCGCTCCATTGACTGGCAGCTGCACGCCCTGCAAACCGACTACATCGATTTCGGCTTTATCCACTGCATGGACGAGATGTCCGATTTGGAGCAGTACCGAGACAACGGGGTATTGGACTATCTGCTTTCTTTACAAAAGCAGGGGGTGGTGCGGCATATCGGCCTATCTTCCCACACCCCGGAAGTGGTGCAGCAGGTGCTGGACTGGAACCTAATTGACATGCTGATGTTTTCCATCAACCCCGCCTACGACTACCAGCACGGGGAGTTTGCCAATGGAAGCGCGGCCCAACGGATGGCCCTGTACCAGCGCTGTGAAGCCCAAGGGGTGGGGATTTCGGTAATGAAGGCCTTTAGCGGCGGACAACTGCTCAACGCCAAAACCTCTCCCTTCCGGAAAGCTCTCACCGAATACCAATGTCTGGCTTACGCCTTGGACAAGCCGGGGGTGCTGACAGTGCTGCCCGGAATCCGCAACCGCCAGGATCTGAAGCGGCTGCTGGGCTTTTTAGACGCCGCTCCGGAGGAAAAGGATTACTCCATTCTGGGCAGCTTCACTCCCCAGGAAGCCACCGGGATCTGTGTTTACTGCAACCACTGCCAGCCCTGCCCCGTCGGGTTGGACGTGGGGCTGATCAACAAATACTACGACCTGGCCAAAGCCGGGGACAAGTTGGCGGTAGACCACTATCAAAACCTACAGGTTCACGCTTCCGACTGCATTCAGTGCGGACACTGTGAAGACCGCTGTCCCTTCCAGGTACGGCAGATGACCCGGATGGAAGAAATCAGCGGATATTTCGGAAAATAAAATCGAACTCGGGAGTCCCCGCAGCAAAGTGCTGTGGGGATTTTTGTTTCTCCAGCGTGGAAATTTGTCGAAAAAAGAAAATCAGTCCTAAAAATAGTACTG
>DXWR01000279.1 GCA_019416775.1 Oscillospiraceae bacterium
CCCATCTGGTGGATATTTTTGTGGTAGCGGATAACTGCACCGACGACACCGCTGCCATTGCCCGCAAACACGGTGCCATTGTCTACGAACGGTTCAACACCGAAAAAGTGGGCAAAGGCTATGCGCTGGACTACCTGTTAAAGATCATCAACAGCATCTATTCTTACAAAGGCTACGAAGGCTACTTCGTTTTTGATGCGGATAACGTTTTGGATCCCAATTTTATCCGGGCTATGAACGCCCAATTTGACCAAGGCTACAAAGTGCTGACCTGCTACCGCAACTCCAAAAACTACGGCACCAACTGGATCAGCGCCGGTTACGCATTGTGGTTTTTGCGGGAAGCCCGTTACTTAAATAATTCTCGAATGATGCTGGGTACAAGCTGTGCCATCTCCGGCACCGGCTTCTTGGTCAGCGCTGAAATCATCAACCGTCAGGGCGGCTGGAAGCATCACCTGCTCACCGAAGACATTGAATTCTCCATCGACAACGCCATTCAGGGAGAAAAAATCGGTTACTGCCACGACGCTATGGTCTACGACGAACAGCCGGATACCTTCCGGATGAGCTGGCGTCAGCGGCTGCGTTGGGCCAAGGGCTTCTATCAGGTGTTTGGCAAATATGGCAAGAACCTGGTTACTTCCGCCGTGAAAAACCGCAGCTTCTCTTCCTTTGACATGATGATGACTATCTCCCCCGCCATGATCCTGTCTATGCTCTGCATTCTGTTTAACATCGGCTTTTTGATTGCCGGTGCGGTCATGGCAGACGCCGCATTGCTCAGCGCCACGATCAGCAGCATTGTTATGACTATCTTCAACTTTGCCGCCATCCTGTTTGTGTTCGGCACTTTGACTGCCATCACCGAACGGAAGAACATTCACTGCTCTACCGGCAAGAAGGTTCTGTACTGCTTTACCTTCCCGCTGTTCATGCTGACCTACATCCCCATTGCTGTGGTAGCTCTCTTCAAGAAAATTGAATGGAAGCCCATTCCCCACGGTGTGGCTAAAACGGTACAGGAGATTACCCAGTAATTTCCAATCAAAAATTTATCTTCCATCCCGGCTTTTTCAGTCGGGATGGATTTTGCATTGCAGTTGAAAGGAGAAACCATGAAGCTGGAATGGTACCGCCGTCAAATGCACCGGCCCCTCTTTTCCAAAACCGTATTTTGGCGGTTTCATTCCTGCTTGAGCCTTGCCGTGGCCGCCGGATACGGGGTTGCGCTGATTTGGCTTTTGTTTCTGGGAAACTGGCTGCGTTTGACCGTGGCAGTGATCGTACCCGCCGCCGTATTTTTCCTGGTGGGGTGGCTGCGAAAAAAACGGAACACCCTCCGTCCCTTTGCCCGATTAGAAGAGCAGCCGCTGCACCCCCACGAACCGGGATGCGGATGTCCCAGCCGCCACACGGCCAGCGCCGTGATCCTCTGCTGGACCATGCTGCTGCTTCCCGGGCAGTGGGGATGGGTGCTGTTTGGGATCCTGCTGGTGCTGACCTGCCTCATCGGGAGTATCCGGGTGTTTACCGGGATGCACTTTTTGCGGGACGTTCTTCTCGGAGCGGGAATCTCCTGCCTGTTTGGAGTTTTCTTTGATCTGCCGGTGCTTCTTTTCAGTTAAGCAAAAAAATGTCCGATTTTCCGGCCTGATTCCAAATCGGGCCTTTTTTTGGCTTTCATTTTAGAACAAATGTTCGTTTTTCTATTGACAAGAGTGAATAGAACAGATACCATCTAATTGTACTCAATGAAATCCTGGGATCATGCAGAAAGGGCGGAATGTGAAATGAAGCAGTTGGCACAAGAATATCGGAAATCAGCTCTGTTATTAAAGCGGCGGCGCAAAGAGCTGAAACAAAAACTCAAGGAGGGACAGATGGGAATCATCAATTTGACCCAGCGGGAAGAGAACCTGCTGAGGGATCGGATCAACCTTTTGGAACTAGAGTATTGGGACACCTTGCAAATCTCCGAATATCTGGAGCACTATTACGACTGCACCAAACGCAGTCACTTTTAAGCAAGGAGAGATTTTTTGCAATACGGAAACCATTCCCTGGAGGGACTACTGCAACAAATCCCTCAGGAAGAACAAAGCCTATATCGCATTTGGCTGAACAAGGTACTGCGGGAAGTAATGGCCACCCAGCTCACCTACCGGCAGCAGGAAGTACTTCATTTTTACTACCAATGCGGGTTGAACCTGAACCAAATTGCCAAGGCATTGGGGCTGGATCCCTCCACCGTCTGCCGCACCAAACAACGTGCGTTAAAACGGATCCGACTGTATTTATCAATTTTACCAAAGCAATGACTTGACAGAAAAAAACTTTTGTGCTATAATCACTCCCATATTAAAAGGGAAAATTTTAGGCTGTTCCATCTTAGGGCAGAAGCCATAAATTTTCGGCGGATCGGACCGAGAAAGCATATTCAAATAGTTTTCTCAGAACAGAATCGAGGGAGCGAGTATGGATAAAT